>JAYUHO010000301.1:0-3898 GCA_043766915.1 Cypionkella sp. | reverse complement strand
AATAATCCTTATTTCAACGGGCACCGAACAAATAGCCAAACACGGTACTGCAAAGATAGTAAAAGTTATTGATGAATTGAACGGCTCTGAAATTGATGAAAATGGAATAGCAACATATAAAGTTTTTGGAATAAATGATGTTTATTCATCTTTAGCAAATTCTCAAAATCAAGGAAAAATATCGCTAGATGCGACGCTTCTTGACTGGTCGTTTATTGGTGAACCATTTTCAGCATACTTTGGCGTCATTGATGGATTCCAGTTAAAATATTGGTGGAAATCGCATGGAAAAAGACTAGTTGCGAAAAATATAAGACATGCTCTTGGAGCAACTGAGGTCAATAATCAGATTCAAAAAACTGCCGAAAAAACACCAGAAGATTTTTGGTACTTTAACAATGGCATTACACTTATCGCCGATGATCGGAACAAAGCTCCAGCTGCAGCTGCATCACGGTCATCAGGCAACTTTCAATTTATTGGCGCTTCAATTGTCAATGGCGCACAGACAGTCAGCACGCTAGCAAAAGTAGAAGACGATGAACAAGTTGGGAAAGTTAGGGTCCCGATAAGAGTAATAATTTTGAAAGACGCTCCTAAAGATTTTGGATCAGATGTTACGCGCACTAATAATTTACAAAATCGAGTTGAAGGTAGAGATTTTGCGTCAAGAGACCCCGAACAGACACGGATAAATGGCGAGATGGCGATGGAAGGTATAGAATATACGTTTCAGCGCAGTGAGGGCTTTATAGCAACCTCCACTAGTTGCGAGTTGATTGAAGTGACAACTGCACTGGCTTGCTCATCTGCCGACCCAGCGCTTGCTGTAGCAGCTAAAACAGGACTTGGTCGCTTTTTTCTTGATCTTTCTAAAGCTCCCTACAAAACAATCTTTAACCCAAACACATCGGGCGCTCGAGCCTTCAACAGTGTGATAGTTCTAAGATCTATTGATCGATGGATTGATGAAAATAGAAAGAACTCGCCGAAAAAAAGTGGATTGCCATTTGGAGTACTTGTACATGGGAACAGAACGCTAGCTGCAGCCGTGTTCCATAAAATTGGTTCACATGCTTTAGATAAACCAATCAAAGATTTTGATACAGAAATACTGGAGCAAATACCTAGGTTATGTTCTCTTGTTCAAGCATCAATGGTCGCAACACTTGAAGATAAATTTCCAAGTAAATTTTTAGCTGTGCTCTTCAAGAGTCCAAGCAATACTAAGACAGTTTTTGAACAGGCTATCGCCCCCCAACCCCAACCTTGAAAATCCCCCGCACCTCGCCTATCCTCCGTCCAAACAACGATCCACCCCCAAGGCCGCTTGGCCCAAGGGCTTGGACAAACGAGGTGATGATGCGGGCAGGGATTTTGGTGGTGGTTTTGGCTCTGGCTTTGCCGGGGGTGGCGGGTGCGGGGCCGGTGGAGGCTGCGTGCAACCGGTCGGACCGGGATGCGGCGACGCGGTCTATGTGCAGTTGCATCGGGCAAGTGGCGGATCAGACCCTGCGCAGGGCGGATCAGCGGCGGGCGGCGACGTTTTTCCGCGATCCCGACAAGGCACATAAGGCGTGGATGTCAAAGCGCAGCTCTGATGATGCGTTTTGGGATCGGTATAAGGCATTTGGGGCGCAGGCCGAGGCGTATTGCGGGGGGTAAGATGGTGGGTGACTTTTGACCTGTGGTCACCGGGGATTTCACATCCCCCGGCCCGGCGACGCGCCGTGCGTTCTTCGCTAAAACCTTCCACTGGAAGGTTTTTTCACGCTCATCACCCTGTGAGGTATTTGAGCCAAGATGAAAGACAATTCTAGATAAATTTTAATGGGTTAGCGGAAGGCTGGCCCGTGCGCCCAAAGGGTGAGGGACCAGCGGGTGCCCATGGTCACCGGGGTGACGCGGTGCAGCACAAAGCTGGGGAAGATCGTCGCGGTGCCGCGTGTGGTGGGGGCGTCGGTGATGGTGCTGTCGGGGCGCAGTTGCAGCGTGCCGCCTTCGTACGCGGCGGGATCGGACAGTTGCACCACGATGGTCAGCTTGCGTTTGGCGGCCCAGACCCCTGCCCCGATGTCGGCGTGCCAATCGAAATGATCGGCCCCCTCGGCAGTATACCGCGCGACTTGCGGGCTTTCGCCAAAATCGGTCAGATCAAAGTTGAAGGCGTGGCGGTTGGCGGCGGCGACATGGGCGATCATCTGATCCAGCACCCAGGCGGCGGCGGGGATATCATCCAGCCAGGCCAGTTTGGCCGACCGGATTTGGGATGATTTCGCACCGCCGACCAACGCCGCATCGGCCAGCTGATGGGATTGCACCAGTGCTATCAGTTGGTCACATTGCGCCGCAGACAGGGCGGCGGGTTGGATGTGGAACGGCGTCATTTCAGGCGTTTGTTGTCGACGATCACGTCAAGGCTGACGGGGCCGCTGCGTTCAAAGGTCAGCGTCAGGTGCAAAGTGTCGCCGTTGTTGACCGGCTTGGTCAGGCCCATCAGCATGATGTGATCGCCGCCCCGGGCAAGGGCGTGGCTGCCGTTCGCGGGGATGATCACGCCGTCGGGCAGTGCGGGCATCGACATCACACCATCTGCGTCCATCATGCTGGTGTGCAGCATGGCCATTTGGGCGGCGCCAGTGGTGACGGACACCAAGCGATCTTCAGTGGCATCGGGGTTGGTGATGGTCAGGAACACCGCGCCGGATGCACCCGTGCTGCGCCCGTAGGCATCGGTGATCTGCACTTGCGCCAGTGCGGGAAGGGCGATCAGGGCCAGCGTTGTGGCCAGAAGGATTTGGCTTTTGGTCATGGGTGCAGAGTACTTCAGCCAAGCGGGAAGGCCAAGGTGCCTTTGTTCTGCGCGACAAAAAGCCCCGCTTGGACGTGCCAGGCGGGGCTTTTGTAATTCAATCAAGGAAATCAGGCGGCGACGACTGTTGCCTTGGCGATTTCTTTTTTGATTTTGGCGGCATTCACCGACAGATCATCTTCTTTGGCTTTGGCCAGGAACGCGTCAAGCCCACCGCGATGATCGACCGACCGCAAGGCGGCTGCCGAAATGCGCAGGCTGAACGAACGGTTCAGAATATCCGAGATCAACGTCACCTCGTTCAGGTTCGGCAAGAACCGGCGACGGGATTTGTTGTTGGCGTGGCTGACTGTGTTGCCAGACATCGGGCCCTTGCCCGTCAGTTCGCAAACGCGCGACATGGTCGTATTCCTTGTCATTACACGGTCGTCAAACCCCGCAGGTGGGGCGATGACCAAATTCGATTTGCGGCTGATAGGGGGATTCCGCGGCGGCGTCAAGCGGCATGGGTCAGGAAAGCGGGGGGGGTTGGTCACAGCGGTCTGGCAGGACTGCAGCATCCGGTCTGCAGAATTCACAGCAGATTTGTCTCTGTTTGCCGCTGCTTGCGGTGAATTTGCGGGCTTTTCCCGGGTTTGAGGCATTTTGCCACAATCTTGCCATATTTGGCCGCTGAACATCGCGGAATGTGCCCAATTGCCGACACAATTTCGGCGCATTTGGGCGGATTGAGGCGTGAACAGATCCCGGCGTCAGATCGGGGCAAGGCACAGACGGGCAGCAAGTGGCAAATATTTTTGGCGGTTCGGGGAATGATTCCCTTTCCGGCACTTCGGGTGCGGATTCGATCGTTGGCGCGGCCGGCAACGATACGTTGTTCGGTGACGCAGGCAATGACAGCCTTTATGGCGGCAACGACAACGATCTGCTGATCGGGGGTGTGGGCGCTGACCAGCTTTTCGGCGGGTCAGGCACGGATACCGCCGATTATGTCGGATCGTTGGCGGCGGTTTCGGTCAGTCTTGCCACCGGCACCGGCACGGGTGGCGATGCGCAGGGCGACACGCTGAGCAATATCGAAAACCT
>JAYUHO010000300.1:0-3914 GCA_043766915.1 Cypionkella sp. | reverse complement strand
CGGCAAATGCGCCAACTGCGAATGTGATGAAATACAGTTTCGGAAGCATTACGCAAATCAGCACATTTGCAGGGGAAAGGGCGTATAACCTACCAGATTCCGCTGACTGTGCCATCCCAGTGATTACTGACCAGTCTTACTACGTGACGATTGATGCCGCGAAATCAGCGGCGGGCACGTTGACAGGGTTTGCCGTGCTGATGTTCACCCTTGGCGCGGATGGTTCGATAGGATCTTACACAGGCGTCGTTTCTGCGCCGGTGCTGACATCATCATTCGTAACTTACAGCGGCGTATTTACTGCCCCGGCGAGCGTCGTTGCTGTCTGGCCTTATGTTTTTGTGAACATGACCGGCGCGGGCGAGGTCTACTGGACCAAACTTTCTATGCGCACGATGACATCATCCAGCCTTGTGGATGTTCCGAGTTTTAGCACGGCTGGTCTGGCGATATTCGGAGGCCAGATAAAGAGCGGCATAATTTTACCGGGCGGAACACTACCCGCATGGGAAATTAATAGTGATGGTACAGCACGGTTTCAGCAAATCGTGACCGACGAAGCGATCATCACCGGAGCCATCAGCAAACAGCGAGGCATCAGAAAATTTACAGGCCCCGTTTCGGTAGCCTCATCGGTAACTTCAACTATTTTAGGCAATACTTTGTCGTTTCCTGCGGGAACCTATAAACAGTTGGTCCGTGAAGATGGATTGCCTACCGGCGCGGGAACGTATGCTATTAACCCAATTGCGATGAGCGGGTTGATTCAAGTTTTCGGGGCAACTGGGGTAAAAGCCCGACTTGAGCTCGACTTACAATACACAAACGACGGAGTTTCTTGGTACAGCCTTACTCCGGGTTTTGACATAACATTGATCGCCGCGCAGGCGAGCGACGGTCAAACAGTTTCTTTTTATATTGTGGTTGATGCGTCTACGGGCGGCGGCGGGTCTTCGTCTGCAAGCCTTTGGACAGGCTTAAGGCTCGGTGCACGAACGAATAACTTCACACCTTTCACGGGTGCAGCGATCAGCGTTGGCGCGATCCAATCCGTTGTCAGGCAGCTGAATAAATGAACCCCCTTACCGATCTGCGCGCCCGCTACGTCTACACCCGCGACACCCGCGACCGCTGGACACTGCTGTCCGCCCCAACCGGACCACTGCGCGGTGATTGCGAAGACTGGGCCTATACCGCGTTGTGGCTGTGTGCAGGCGGATCGTGGCGGCGGTTCTGGGGCATGATCTGGCGACGCGAGGCAGAGCTGTGGTGGACCAAGTTTCACGGCACCGGCGAGCCGCATGTGATGCTTTTCGTGCGCGGTCGCGGCTGGACCGACAGCTATTATCAAGAGTGGGCCGACGCGCCCGCACATCCGAAGCTGCAGCGTTACGGGGTGATCAAACTCGCCCTGACGTTGACGTTGAAATGAGAGAGGAACCATAATGTCCAAGGCTGATACCTTTGAAAACGATCTGCTGAAACTGATCTATCAGGCCGTGCCAATTGCCAACATCTGCGATAACGCGGCGGTGTCGCCGTTGACCCAAATCTTTTACGCGCTGCATTCCGCCGATCCCGGCGAGGCGGGAACGCAGGCGACCAACGAGGTGGCCTATACCGGTTATGCCCGCGTGGCGGTGGCGCGCACGGTTGGCGGCCATACGGTGACGGGCAGCAATGTCAGCCCCGTGGCAGCCATCCCCTTTGGGGCCTGCACGGCGGGCACGGTGACGGCGACGTTCTTTTCCACCGGTGTGGCGGTTTCAGGGGCCACCAAAATCCTGCACAAAGGCCCGATCGGATCGGCGCTGGGGCCATTTACGGCGACAGCCGCCGATGTGGTGACTGTGCCGGGGCTGACGGGTGTGGCGCTGGATGACCGGGTGGCGTTCTTTGTTTCGCCTGCGTCAACCCTGCCCGGCGGGATCGTTGAGGGCACGGTGTATTGGGTCAAGACCGTCGCGGGCAACGATATCACGCTGTCGGCCACCCAAGGCGGGGTGACGCTGGACATCACCAGCGCAGGCGATGGCACGGTGTTCCGGATGACGCCGGTTGCGATTTCATCGGGGGTGACGCCCAGCCTGACCACCGCCACCACGATCAGCGAAGACTGAGGGGGCGGCTGTGCCAAAGCTTTTAAACCGCGCCCGGATGGACACGGCGACCACAGGCACCGGGGCCATCACGCTGGGGGCCGCAAGCGTTGGGTTTCAATCCTTTGCCGCTGCGGGGGCGATCACCGGCGATGCTGTACCTTACGTCATCGAGGATGGCAGCGCCTGGGAGATTGGTCTGGGCACCTATACCGCCGCTGGCACGGTGCTGTCGCGTGGCCTGCGGTCCAGCAGCACGGGATCATTGCTGGCGCTATCGGGGGCCGCGATTGTCTTTGCCACGGCAGCGGCAGAGGATTTGGCCGATCCGGCGATCTTGTATGGGCTGGAGATGGCCCTGCAATCCAACATTTTCTTTAACTAGGAGTTCGCAAAATGCCCGGCAACAACGCCCCGATCTTTTCCAAAATCGCCCGCGCCAGTTGGGTAAACGGCGTGACGGCCGCCAACACCGCCAAGGATGGCACGGGCACCGTGGACACGGTGTTCACCGCTGATGCGGTCAACGGATCATACCTGCAAAAGCTGATCATCCGCCCGCGCGGCACCAATGTGGCGTCGGTTCTGCGGGTGTTTTTGAACAACATCGCCACCAATACGGTGGCCGCGAACAACTCGATGATCGCCGAGATTGGCCTGCCCGCGACCACCGTCAGCGAGGTTGCGGCGATTGCCGGGATCGAGCTGCCGTTGAACATTCCGATTCCACCGGGCTACAGGATCAACGTCACCTTGGGCACCGCCGTTGCGGGCGGTTATGCCGTGACCGCCATCGGGGGGGATTATTGATGAAACCCGGTGACGCCACATATATTGCGATTATCCTGACCACCGATGATGGCCGCGAAATGCCGGTCTGGCAGAAGTCGGAAATTGCGACCGTCAAGGTGGTGACGGGCATGGTCGTCAGTTATGTCGATGCCGCTGGCAATCCTGTGCTGCTGCAGGAACCCTATGAGATGACGGTGATCGACGGCAGGGTGCTGGCCGCACCAGGGGGCGTCTGATGTTCCCGTTTCACCTGCCCCGCGAGGTTGGCAACAGTCGTCAGTTTGACCCGATCGGGGCGGGCATTCCGCAGGCATATTCGATCCCAGAAGGGGCTGTTGGGTTGCAAATCCTCGCGGTCGGCGGCGGTGCTTTTGGGGGCGGTGGTTTCAGTGCGGCGGCGGCCACGGCGCGCGGCGGCGGTGGCGGTGGTGGATCGGGCGGTGTATCACGCCTGTATATTCCCACGGCGTTACTCCCAAAGTCGCTTTTTGTGTTCGCTGGGGCCGGGGGCGAAGTGCCCGGTGCAGCGGGCGGGATATCATCGGTGGCCCTTCAATCGGTCAGCGTGGCGGCAAATCAGATACTTTTGGCAAATGGCGGCACAGCAGGTGGCACCGGATCGGCAGCGGCTGTCGGGGCGTCTGGCGCTGGCGGCACGATTGCGGTTGGGGGGGCATATTCAGCCCTGGGCACGTTCACGCCAATTGCTGGCGCTTTTGGCGGCGCTGGTGGAGCCGTCGCAGGCGGCAATGGCTCGTCTGGCACTTTTGGTGGGGCCAACGTGTTTGTCGGCGGCGGCACTGGTGGTGGTGGCACAACAAGTGCTGATTTTTCAGGCGGACAGTATCTCGCGGCAGGCGCTGTACCCGGTATTGCAGGTGGCGCGGCGGGCGGCGGGGCGGGCAACGCGGGCTTTGAGCTTTGGCTGCCACCCACCTTTACCGGCGGCACTGGCGGGGGATCATCCAACACAGGCGTGGGCGGTACCGGGGGCCAAGGTGGGCGCGGATCGGGCGGCGGTGG
>JAYUHO010000299.1:0-10388 GCA_043766915.1 Cypionkella sp. | reverse complement strand
CGGGCGGCGGCGGGGTAACGTGCTTGCACTTTATGATATCATCTGTTAGCTATCCTCATGAACAACAGGCATCGCAGAACGCTGGAAATTGTATTCGCTGATCCGGAGTCGGGAACGCTGCCTTGGGCGGATATTGAGGCGCTGTTGGTGGCAGCAGGCGCGCGGGTGGTTGAAGGGCGGGGCAGCCGGGTGCGGTTTGTGTGCGGGGATGACGTGGAAAGTTTTCACCGCCCACACCCCGCCAAAGAGGCCAAACGGTATCAGGTGCGCGCGGCGCGGGATTTTCTGGAAAGGATCGGGGTGACGCCATGAGCAATGCAATGACCTATCAGGGCTATTCGGCGCGGATAGACTATGACGACGACGATGGCATTTTCACCGGGCGGATTGCGGGTATCCGCGATGGCGTGGGGTTTCATGCCGATACCGTCGATGGCCTACGGGCTGCGTTTCACGAGGCGGTCGAGGATTATCTGGAAACCTGTGCCAAACTGGGGCGCGAGCCGCAACGGGCGTTTTCAGGGCAGATGATGTTTCGGGTAAAGCCCGAGGTGCACGCAAGGTCGGTTCGCGCGGCGGAACTGGCGGGGAAAAGTTTGAACCAATGGGCGGAAGAGGTGTTGGGGAAGGCGGCGGGGTGAGTGCGGCGCAGCCCCGGGCTTGATCCGGGGTCTTGTGGGCCAAGGGAGAGGTCCCGGAGCAAGTCCGGGACTGCGGGGCGGCGGGGAGCGGAATGGCGCGTAGGATGGGCAATGTTGCCCATCCTATACCGGAGTGTAAGTCGCTGAGACAGCGGATGGTGCGGGGAACTACAATGCTGTGCAATATTTGATCGCGTTTTCCGTGGGTTGCGCCCACCCTACGTCACTGACAACCGCCCCGATAGGGTGCAAAGCTGACCGCGCCCGCCCCGTGGGGGCGGATCGGGCGCGGTCAGATTTGCTTGGGGCAAATCTGACAAAGATAGGGAAGGAAGACAGTTGCTACAGTGTGGAACAGACGCCCCCCCCTCAATGCTTCACCATAACATGCCGCACCACCGTATAATCCTCTAACGCATACGCCGATAAATCCTTCCCATACCCCGACTGCTTTAACCCGCCATGCGGCATCTCGTTCACCAGCATGAAATGCGTGTTCACCCAGGTGCAGCCGTAGCGCAACGCTGCAGCGGTGCTCATCGCGCGGCCTATGTCGCGGGTCCAGACGGAGCTGGCGAGGCCGTAGTCGCTGTCATTGGCCCATGTCACGGCGTCTTCGGGGTCGTCAAAGCGGGTGATCGACACCACCGGGCCGAACACTTCGCGGCGCACGATTTCATCGGATTGCAATGCGCCCGCCACCACTGTGGGGCGGTAGTAGAACCCGTCGGGCATCACCTCGCCGCCGGTGGTGATTTCGATATGCGGCACGTCGCGGGCGCGGTTCACGAAACTGGCCACACGGTCGCGTTGGCGCAGACTGATCAGCGGGCCAATCTCGTTGACCGTATCATCCGCCTGCGCCAGCGCTATGGTTGACACTGCAGAGGTCAGATCAGCCACCAGCCGATCATAGACCTTCTTTCCGGCGTAAATGCGGCAGGCGGCGGTGCAGTCCTGGCCTGCGTTATAATAGCCAAAGGCGCGCAGGCCTTCGACGACGTCTGCGATGTTGGCATCGTCAAACACCAGAACCGGGGCCTTGCCGCCCAGTTCAAGATGGGTGCGTTTGACAGATTTCGCGGCGGCATCCAGCATTTTCTTGCCCGTCGCCACATCACCCGTCAGCGAAATCATATCTACGCCGGGGTGGTTGATCAGGTAACTGCCAACGGTCTGGCCGCGCCCGGTGATCACCGAAACCACGCCTTCGGGCAATTCTTCGGCCATGATCTGCGCCATTTTCAGCGCCGTCAGTGGGGTTTGCTCAGACGGTTTGAACACCACAGTATTGCCGCCACCAATGGCTGGGGCCAGTTTCCACGCCATCATCATCAGCGGGTAGTTCCACGGCGCAATTGACGCAATAACGCCAACCGGATCACGGCGGATCATGCTGGTGTGGCCTGTCAGGTATTCGCCCGACAGCGCCCCGGTTTGACAGCGCACAGCGCCTGCGAAGAAACGGTAGCAATCGACAATGGCCGGAATTTCATCGTTGCGGGCGAGATTGATCGGCTTGCCGCAATTGAGCGCCTCAAGCGCCGCGAAAGCGTCGGCTTCGGCCTGAACCCGATCCGCAATACGCAAAAGGGCGGCGGAACGTTCGCTGGGGGTGGTGCGCGACCATGCGGGAAAGGCGCGGCGGGCGGCGGATACGGCGCGGTCGATCTGGGATTGGCTGGCCTCGGGGACATCAAGGATCAGAGCGCCAGTGCGGGGGTTCAGGATGGGTTCGGCAATCTCGGTGCCAGCCTCAAACGCATTGCCGATCAGAAGGTGGGTTTGAATGGTCATGGCGGGGTCTTTCATTTGCCTGAACCGGCGGTTTCTGATCCGTTGCGGGTCAGATAATAGGCCAGCAGGATCGGCACGAAGGTGGCGGCGAAAACGACGATGGCGACAACGTTGGTGACGGGGCGTTGGCGCGGGCGGATCAGTTCGGAATACATCCAGATTGGCAGGGTTTCCTGTTGGCCTGCCGTGAAAGTGGTGACGATCACCTCATCAAACGACAGGGCAAAGGCCAGCATGCCACCTGCCAGCAGGGCCGTGCCAAGGTTTGGCAGCAGGACGTGGCGAAAGGTTTGAAACGCGTTTGCGCCAAGGTCTGCCGATGCTTCCAAGATGCCACCAGACAGGCGGCGAAACCGGGCGACGGCGTTGTTATAAACGATGACGATGCAGAAAGTGGCGTGACCGAGGATGATCGTCCAGGTGGAAAAGTCGATGTCCATGATGGAAAACGCGGATCGCAGCGCCATGCCGGTGATCACGCCGGGCAGGGCGATGGGCAGCAGGATCAGCAGGGATATTTGTTCACGGCCAAAGAACCTTGCGCGGGCCATGGCGGCAGAGACGCAGGTGCCAAGGATCATCGCCAGCAGCGTTGATATGGCGGCGACCTGGATCGAGAGATACAGTGGCGGCCAGACATCGGCGCGGTTCCACGCCACGGCGAACCATTGCGTGGTCAGGCCGGGGGGCGGGAAGACGTAGGTTTTTTCCTCGGTCGTGAAGGCGTAAAGGAAGATCAGCAGGATCGGCAGGTGCAGGAATAGCAGCCCGCCGATAGCCGATATTCGCAATAAAAATGAGGGGCGATCAGAGAGCATCAAAGGCCCCCGCCCGTTTGGCCAGCGTCAGATAAATCAGCATAATCGCGATGGGCACCACGGCAAAAGCGGCGGCCAGCGGGATGTTTCCGGCGGTGCCTTGCAACTGATACACCGCCATGCCGATAAAGCTGGCCGAGGTGCCGATGATCTGCGGGATGATGTAATCGCCCATCGTCAGTGAGAAGGTAAAGATTGACCCTGCGATGACGCCCGGCATCGCCAAAGGCAGGATCACCGTGCGAAAGGTTTGTGCGCGGGTGGCCCCCAGATCAGACGACGCCTCAAGCAGGGACGTTGGCACCCGTTCCAGCGATGCCTGCATCGGCAGGATCATGTAGGGCAGCCAGACATAGACGAATACCATAAAGGTGCCAATGAAGCTGGTCGATAGGGAATTGCCGCCGATGCCGGGCAGGGCGAGGGCGGCGTTCAGGATGGGCCCGGCACCGACGCTTTCGGCGGCCCATGTCAGGATGCCTTCTTTGGCAAGGATCAGTTTCCATGCGTAAACTTTGACCAGATAGGACGACCAAAGCGGCAGCATGATGCCAAGGTAGAACAGCGCTTTCCAGCGGCCACGGGCATAGCGGGCGGCGTAATAGGCAATGGGAAAGGCGAGGATTGCACAGCCGATGGTGACGGCTGCCGACATCAGCAGGGTGCGGATGATGATGTCGTAATTCGACGGGCGCAGCAGTTCGGCATAGGTTTTCAAGGTGAATTCGGGTACCACCATGCCGGAAAATTCGTCGATGGAATAGAAGGATTGCAGCAAAAGGGCGGCGAGCGAGCCGAGATAGACCACGCCCAACCAGATCAGCGGCGGCGCGATCAGCAGGATCAGCAGCACATTGGGGCGGCGCCAGAACAGGGCAGTCAGCCGGTCTGCGATGCCCTTTGCTGGCAGGATCGCGGGGGTCATTGCGCTGCGTCCATCACATGCAGGGCGAATGGATCAAACCCAAGGCCGACGGTTGCCCCTATGTCTGGCAAAGGTTGCCCGGCGGGCAGGATGGCTGCGATTTCTGTGCCATGGGTGGCGACGGTAACACGGTTGCCCGAGCCGAGATAACGCAGGCCTGTGACGGTGCCCTGAAGCGCCGCGCTTGCCTCAAGCCGGATGGATTCCGGGCGCAGTGACGCCCATTTTTCCGGGCCACCCAAGGCCAGTGTCAGCGCGGGCGGCAACACATTCGACGATCCGACAAAATCGGCGACAAACCTGGTGCGGGGCTGGGTGTAAATCTGTTCTGGCGTGCCGATCTGGGCGATTTTGCCGTCATTGAACACGGCCAGACTGTCGGCCATCGACAACGCCTCGTGCTGATCATGGGTGACGAACACAAAGGTGATGCCAAGGCGTTTCTGCAGCGATTTCAATTCATCCTGCATCGCCTCGCGCAGTTTCAAATCCAGCGCGCCCAGGGGTTCGTCCAGCAACAACACGCGGGGTTCATTGACCAAGGCGCGGGCCAGCGCCACGCGTTGCCGTTGACCGCCCGACAGCTGACTGGGTTTGCGATTGCCGTAGGTGTCCAGCTTTACCAGCGCCAGCATTTCATCGGCGCGGGCATAGCGCGCAGCACGGCCCATGCCTTTGACCATCAGGCCGTAAGCCACGTTGTCGCGCACGTTCATATGGGGAAACAGGGCGTAATCCTGAAACACCGTATTCACGTTGCGCAGATGCGGCGGGGTGTGGCCGACGTTTTCGCCAAAGATGCAAATCTCACCAGCCGTTGGGGATTCAAAGCCCGAAATCAGCCGCAGGCAGGTGGTTTTGCCCGAACCCGACGGGCCAAGCATGGCAAAGAAAGAGCCTTCGGCGATGGTCAGATCAACCCCGTCCACCGCACGAATCGGGGCAGAGGCGGGGCCGAAATGGCGGGAGACGCCACGGAATTCAACGGCTGGGGGCATGTGGGGAGTCCGGTCATGAAATAGCGAGGCCCCGGATCAGGTCCGGGGCGTCGTTGGTGGGTAAGATGGGCAATGCTGCCCATCCATTGGATCAGGCGTTAGCGCCCGCCAATCACCCCGATGTAATCGGACACCCAGCGGTAATAGGGCACACATTCCCCTTGGGCGCATTTGCTGACAGGGGTGGTCCAGAACTTAATCTTCTCAAAATCATCCATGCCATTGGCGGTGCAGCCCGCCGCATCCAGCATGCCTGACTTGTTGGTGCAGGCGGCGGGCACTACCGGGTTGCCGCCAAACCAGACTGCAAGATCGGATTGCAGGTTCGATGCCAGGGTATGTTCCATCCACTTATAGGCGCAGTTTGGGTTCGCGGCATCTGCCGCCAGCATCGTCGTGTCGGCCCAGCCAGTTGCCCCTTCGGTGGGAATGGTTGACGCAATCGGCTGACCATCCGCTTTCAGCAGGTTCACCTGAAACGGCCACGACCCCGAGGCCACAACGCCTTCGTTCTTGAAGTCATCCATCTGGATGAAGGCATCATGCCAGTAGCGCGAGGTCAGGGTGCGCTGCACCCGCAGCAGATCAAGCGTTGCTTTATACTGGTCTTCGTTCAATTCATAAGGCGAGGTGATGCCCAATTCGGGTTTGGTCGCCATCAGATATTGCGCGGCATCTGCCACGTGGATCGGGCCATCATAGGCCTGCACCCGGCCCTTGTTAGACTTGCCATCGGGCAATGTCATTTCTTCGAACACCACGTTCCATGATGTCGGCGGGGTTGGGAAGACATTGGTATTATACATCAAAACATTGGGGCCCCAAAGGTAAGGCGTGCCGTAATGCACGCCATCAACGGTGTGCCAGCCAGCATTTTGCAACCGTGGATCAACATTTTTCCACGACGGGATCAGATCAATGTTGATCGGTTGCACCCGTTTGCCCGCGATCAGGCGCAGTGAGGCGTCGCCCGAAGCGGTGACCAGATCAAAGCCGCCTTCGTTCATCAGCGCCACCATCTCATCCGAGGTGCCAGCGGTTTTCACGGCGACTTTGCACCCGCTGTCGGCCTCAAACTTGGTGACCCAGTCATACGCCTTGTCGGTTTCGCCACGCTCGATATAGCCCGCCCAGGCAACGATATTCAGTTGACCTTCCGAAGCGCCGACTTCGGTGACCTGCGCCAATGCCGGGCCAATGCCGGTTAGAACGGCCAGCGCCGTGGTGCCAAATAATTTAAGTGCTTTCATCGCAAATCTCCCATTGGGTTGCCCGCCGGCCAAAGGCGGTCAGCCGGATTCCCGGTCATATCGGCAGGGTAAGGGGATACGGCCAAATCGCAATATCAAAACGCAGAAAGGCGGTATTGGTTTTTCCGATGGGTAAGGGGGATGATGGTGCGCGTGAACGCACACCACATGCCGATGCTTATCGTCCCCCCGACTGGGTGCAAAGCTGACTGCGCCCGAACCGACGGGGCGCTTGGGGCGCGGTCAGATTTGCTTGGGGCAAATCTGACAAGGAAAAGAGGGGATACAGTCGCTCCGTGGCGGCTACCGGGTGGGAATCGCGCTTTGGGCGGACCGGATGAAATTCAGCGCGGGCGTGGCAAGCGGGGCCCCCCGTCGCCAAGCCAGACCGACCTGCACCGATGGCAAATCGCCCGAGATGTCGCGGATGCCGATGCGGTCCCCTTCAAGGCTCCATGGGCGGTAGACAAGACTGGGCAGGATCGCAAGACCCGCGCCCGTGGCCACCAGACTGCGCACCGCTTCGACACTGCGGGTGCGAAAGGCAATCTGGGGTTTGACGGCCAAGGCGGCCATCAGACGGCGGGTGGATTCCTCGATCTCATCCACCATCAGCTGGATCAGGGGTTGGCCGGCAAGATCGTCCAGCGCGATGGTTTCCTGATCAGTCAGCGGGTGGCCAAGCGGCAGCCAAAGCCGGTAGGGCGACACCAGCAATGTTTCGACATTCAGCGCCATGCGGTCTTTGACCGACGACGTCAGCAGCACCGCCACGTCCAGTTCGCCGCCGATCAGCAGATGTTGCAGATAGTCGCCGTTGTCTTCGATGACGTTCAACTCCACCTGCGGATAGGCGCGGCGGTAGCGTTGCAAAATGTCTGACAGCACATAGCCCGCCACCAGTGACGTCACCCCCAACGAAAGTTTGCCCGGAACTGGCCCGGCCTCTTCCTGAAACGAGGTGCGGGCGATAGCGACATCGGCCAGAATTTGGCGGGCATGGCGCAGGAAGGCCGACCCTTTTTGAGTGATGTCCAGGCCCCGTGCCTGACGATCAAACAGGGTGATGCCCAGATCATCTTCCAGCGCACGGATGGCTTCGGTGACCGAGGATTGTGAAATCGACAGGTTGCGGGCTGCACCGGAAACCGATCCCGCCTCGGCGGCGGCGGTGAAGAATTGCAACTGGCGCAGGGTAAAGGCCATAGGTTTTAGGTTTTCCAAAGCCGAGGGGCTGGCCGCCCGAGTATTTTGGCCAATGTGAATGGGTTTAGAGGGCGTGCATTTCTGCGATAAGCGCGTCGCGTGATTTGGTGACAAGTGTTAGATAGGCGCCTTGGCGGGCATCGGTGAAATGGTCCGCTTCGGCCAACAGGTTGACCGCGCCGACGACTTGGTTTTGGTCATTGATCATCGGGATATTCATGCAAGACCCTAGCCCCAGAGAGGTGATCAGAGCGTGGTCGAAGAAATACCGGGCAAATTCGGGCGGGGTATTTGCAACAAAGGCCTGCTGACCTGTGATGACCTGATCATACCAGCCATCGCGGGTGATCGGTTTGGTGCCTGCAGTGGGATATTCGACGGGGTGCGAGGTGTAAGCGCGCCGCGCCAGATCGGCGGCGGTGTCCAGCACCGAGATGGTGAAAAGACGCGTGCCAAGGGCGTGGCAGTTGGTGTGCAAGGTGTCGAAAATTGTGGGCATCGCCAATCCAGATTTGGGTTGCTGCAATTGGGCACGCGCCGACCTTTGAAGCAAGGGGTCCAGCGATGTCGCCCGGCAATTTGGTCCAAAGATCAGTTGGCGAAACTGCCTGACGCCATGACCAAAAGCCCGGTTTCAGCTTGCGGCGTTGCAGGTCGGTCAATTTGCCAAAAGAAAAGCCGTATGTGAACCGGCTCTGTTGGGGCGGCGGTTTCGGCCAAGGCTTGCCAGTGCAGACTGAACCCCTCCATCAGCAGGCCCTCGGCGTAAAAGGCGATTTCTTCGGCATCGAGCATTTCGGACGCATCATCCTGCGCGTCCCAATCCATGGCATTGGCCCAGATCACATCGGCTTCGATATCGGGATGTTTGGCGGCAAGTCCGGCAAGGGGGGCGAGGAAGGTTTGTACAGGCGTCAGGGTTTTGGGCATGGGTGGCTTTCGGGCTGCGCCTTATCGGGCCATCGCGCGCTGATAGGCGGGGCGGGCCTGCATTTGCGCCAGATAGTCCTGCAAACGCGGGGCCATATTGGGAAACTTGGCGGCAATCGCCCATGTCAGACAATGGGCCAGCAGAAGATCGGGCACCGTCATCTCTGCACCCATCAGAAACGGCTTGTCGCCCAGACGGGTCAGCAGCGTCTGTTCGCTGCGCACATACTCCCAATGCAGGACGGGCTTGATCGCGGGCAGGCGGCGGTCTTCGGGCAGCACAAAGCTGTGGCGGGTGGCCGTCCACAGCAGGGATTCGAATTCATCCAGCAGGAAATGGGTGAAACTGTCCTGACGGGCGCGGTCCAGCGTTCCGGCGGGGTGGGTAAACTGGCCGTGTTTGTCGGCAAGATAGGTCATGATCGCGACAGAATCGGTCAGAACCGTCCCATCAACGATCAATGCCGGGACTTTGCCAGTGGGATTATGCGCCAGCGCCTCGGGGCTGCGCGGGGCGGCAGCGATATGGTCATAGGGTTGCCCCAGTTCTTCCAGCAGCCAGATCACCCGGACAGCGCGGGTTTTGACAGAGCCAACGACAGTATACATGTTTCACCTTTTCATCATCGCAAGACGGATCAGCGCGCGTTCCATCACGGCCATTGCGGGCGCGCGCGAAGTGGATCGCAGGGTCAGGTCAGTTTCCAACAACACAGTCAGCGCGTCTTCTAATTTGTGCATGCCCCAGGTGCTGGCCTGCCGCTGCATGGCGTCGCGGCGGGGGCCAAACACGCGGGATTTCATCATGCCGTTTGACACGCCGCCCGGATCGGCAGCCGCGACATGCAGGGCGCGAAAATGCCGCAGTGCCCCGATGCAGATGGTGACCGGCAGCACGCCCTGGCCTTCAAGGCGGCGCATCAGCGGGCCGATGGCGGTATGGCGTTGATCGGCGGCGGCGGCCAGCAGATCGTCAACCTCGGCCTCAATGGTGGCGGGGGCGAGGGCGGCAATTTCGGTGGGGGTCAGGGGGCTGGGGTCATTGTATTTATAAAGCGCGATTTTCTCCAGCATCTGGCGGAAATCGCCGGGATCAAGATCGCGGGCAAGACTGGACAGATCGGCCATGGCGGGGGGGGGGATTTGGGTCAGGCCAGCCTTGGCCAAGGCGGATTCGATTTCCTCGCGCGACGGCGGGTTGTCGTAAAGGCCGATGCAGGTGGCGTTCAGATGCTTTTCGAACAGGGTTTTCAAGGTGGATTTGGCGGTCAGATTGCCCGCCGCCACCACGATTTGCGCATCGCCTTTGCGCCAGTCTTTCAATGCGGCGTCCAGGGTGGCGGTTAACCCATCGGTGGCGTCTTCGACAAAGGCCACGCGCGGGCCGGGGAAGAACCCTGCCGCACGGGTGGCATCGTTCAGCAAAGCACTGTCTTTTCGCAAATCGGCGGCCTGGATGCGGGTCAGGCGCATTTCGGATTCGCCCGTTGTGCCGATCAGCGCCAGAATCGCCTCTTGGCGTTTCAGGGCCACGCGCATCGGGTCGGCGCCGAATATCAGCAGCCCGGCGCGCGTGGGGTCAGGTTTGGCGAGAAATCGGTTGGCATCGGTGCCGGTCAGTTTCATGGGCGGGGCTGCGCGGTCATTTCAACCAATCGCCCGAGGTGGCGATCAGGCGGGTTACGATCTGATCGGCAAGGATACGCATCAGGCGGGCGGCGGCGTCTTCTTCTGCCGCCAAGCCTGCCACGGTGGATCCGGTGGCGGAATAGCTGGTGAAACTTTCCACTTTGCCGCCCGTCAGCCGGGTGCCGGTGGCCCGG
>JAYUHO010000298.1:0-10391 GCA_043766915.1 Cypionkella sp. | reverse complement strand
CGGCTGTTTTACGACGACCCCTTGCATCTGGTGCAAGGCGCGGGAACCTGGGTTTGGGACGCGGAGGGGCGCAAGTATCTGGATTGTTATAACAATGTGCCCCACGTCGGCCATTGCCATCCGGTTGTCCTGCAGGCCATCACCCGCCAGGCCGCATTACTGAACACCCACACCCGTTATCTGCACGACGGCATTTTAGATTATGTCGAACGACTGATGGCCACATTCGGGGCGCAGATCACCTCGGCCATCATGGTTTGCACCGGGTCCGAGGCAAATGACGTGGCCTTGCGGATGGCGCAGGCCGTCACCGGCAAAACCGGCATCATCGCCACCGATCACACCTATCACGGCAACACCGCAGCGGTATCGCAGCTGTCGACCACCATGCCCCCCATCGGCGGCTTTGGCAGCCACGTCCGCCATGTCCCTGCCCCTGACAGCTATCGCCCCGGTGATGCCGATCCTGCCGCCGCCTTCGCCACCGCTGTTGAACAAGCCTGCGACTCCCTCGCAGACGCAGGCCACGGCGTATCGGGCATCATCCTGTGTCCGTTCTTCGTCAACGAAGGCTTCCTCGATCTGCCAGCAGGATTTCTGGATGATGCCTGCCGCATTGTGCGCAACTATGGCGGTGTGCTCATCGCCGACGAAGTACAGCCCGGCTTTGGCCGCACCGGCACGCATTTCTGGGGGCATAATCGCATCGGCATTGCCCCCGATATCGTCACGATGGGCAAACCGATGGGCAACGGCCATCCCGTGGCCTGCGTGGCAACATCGTTCGAGATCATCACCGCCTTCCGCAAAGCCTTTCGCTATTTCAATACCTTCGGCGGCAATCCGGTATCCTGCGCCGCGGCGTCTGCAGTGCTGGATGTGTTGGCGTCTGAGGATTTGCAGACCAAGGCCGCGCATACGGGAGAGTATCTGAAAACCGGCCTGCGCGCGCTGGCCACCCGTCACGCAATCATCGGCGATATTCGCGGATCGGGTCTGGCCATCGGGGCCGAACTGGTGCTGAACCGCACGACCAAAGCCCCAGCCACCGATCTGGCCGACCGCGTGATCAACGCCCTGCGCCAAAACGGTGTCTTGATGGGGCGCAACGGCATTTCCTACAGCGTGCTGAAAATCCGCCCGCCAATGTCGTTTGGACTGGCCGAAGCCGATGTGCTGCTGACCACCCTCGACCACGTTTTGACCGCGCTTTAGCCCCTGCAGCCCAAGACAAACCAGGACTTGGAATGCAGCGTGCTGCTTTCAATGGGGTGAACCCTATTGGAAGCAACTTGCTAGGCAAACCGCACAGACACCTGCCCAAACGCCCCGAAATCCGCCTCGATCACCGATCCCGCCGGGCATTCAACCGGCCGCACGAATGACCCCGACAGCACAATATCGCCCGCGCGCAATCCCTGTCCGTATTGCGCCAACCGCCGCACCAGCCAGACGATCCCGGTGACCGGATCATCCAAAACCCCGGCGCCCAAACCGGTTTCCTCGACCACGCCGTCGCGTTTCACGATTGACCCCACCCAACGCAGATCCTGCGCGCCCAAGGCATGACGCGCAGTCGCCAGCACGAGGCCCGCGTTGGCGGCATTGTCAGACACGGTATCCACAATCCTGCGCCCCTGCCCCGTTGCAGGATCAACGCGCAAAATGCGGGTGTCGAGAATCTCCAGACTGGGGGCCACATAATCGGTCGCCGCCACAACATCGGCGCGGGTTATTTCCGCGCCCGCCAGATCGGCCTGCATTGCAAAGGCAATTTCGGCCTCCACGCGTGGCTGAATGAACCGCCCCGCCGCAACCGTGGCGCCGTCAGCGAACAGCATATCGTGCAGCAACACCCCGCTGTCCGGTGTCGAAATCCCCAGCGCCTGTTGCATCGCCCGGCTGCTCAACCCTATTTTCCAGCCGATCTGGCGCTGGCCCTGCGCGATTTTGCTGGCCACCAGAACGGCCTGAACAGCATAGGCGTCGTCCAGCGTCATTGCGAGGTATTGCACGCTTGACAGCCCAATTTGCCGCCGCGTCGCATCAGCCTCTGCCAGCGCGCGGGCGGCCTCCAATATCTGATCCCTGCTCATCATTCGTCCGTTACCCCGTTGATCAGTGTGCCGATGCCCTCGGCCGATACCGTAACCACATCGCCGGGAACCAACCAAACCGGCGGATCAAACCGCGCGCCCGCGCCTGTTGGCGTTCCGGTGATGATGATGTCGCCGGGCACCAGCGTGGGAAAGGTCGAGATATAGGCAATCTGGGCTGCCACCGAAAACAGCATCCGCCCGGTGCAATCTTGCTGGCGCAACGCGCCGTTCACCTGTGTCGTCAGCCCCACATCCAAAATCTGCGCGGGGTCTGTGAAGGGAACCAACCATGGCCCCATCGCCCCTGACCCCTTCCAGTTTTTGCCTTGAGTAACGTTAAACCTGGCGTGCCGCACCCCATCGCGCAGCGTGCCTTCATTGCACAAGGTCGGCGCCGCGATATGCGAAAGGGCATCGCGCTGCGCAATCCGCCGCCCGCCACGCCCGATGACCACGGCAATCTCGCCTTCATAATCCAGTTGATGCGTCTCGGGCGGGCGGGTCAGCGGCACCAGATGCCCGACGAAAGACCGCGCAAACCGGGGGAACAAGGACATATGCGCGGGGGCATCCTGACCATCTTTGTATTCGGCGTTGCGATCCGGGAAATTCACCCCGACGCAGATGATCTTTTCCGGCGCAGGGATCGGGATATCCCAGCGAAACGCGCCGTCAACATGCGTCACCGCACGCCCCACCGCCGCCGCCAAGGCCGCAAACCCATCTGCCGCGATGACCTCCCGCAGGGTCGGCCACTTCGGAAACTCTGCTGACAGCGCAATCACCCCACCCTGCCCCACAACGCCATAGTCCTGCCGCCCCCCGGCGGTGAATTTTGCAAATCGTGGCGTGGGTATCATGCTGATGATGCTTTCACTTTGGTCGAAATATCTTCGGAGGGGAGGTCCAATTGCCTGCAATTGGGCCGGGGAGGCAGACAGCCTCCCCCCTGTCTTTACGGTGCGACCAGTGGCGTGGCCGCCAGATCACTGTCCTGCACGGGCACGCCCGCAAACCCGGACCCGAGGTCGAACCAGCTTTTCGGTGCCGCCGCCCCCCACAACGTCTGGCGCTGCGGGTCTTTCAGATCCCACTTGATCGGCTCGTGATCGGGATCGACGGTTTGATAATCTGAGCAATAAATCTCGGTCCGATGCCCGTCATTGTCGCGAATGTACAAGAAAAACGCATTGGATATGCCGTGCCGCCCCGATCCGCGTTCGATATTGGCAAGATAGCCCGTCGTGGACATCAGATCCAAAAGATCAATGATGTTCAAAGGCGTCTGCACCCAGAACGCCAGATGGTGCAACCGGGGGCCGCGCCCATTGGTAACGGCCACATCATGCACGCCACCCTTGCGCTGCATCCACGCAGCCCAGGTGCGCCCGGTGGCCGCGTCTTCGGTGTATTCCGTCACCCGAAACCCCATCTCGCCGTCAAATGCCACCGATGCATCCACGTTCGGGCTGAACATGTTGAAATGATCAATCCGCAATGGCTTTGCACCGCGATACAGCGCGTAGTGCTGAAGAATGGGCGGCAACCGGTCCATCGAGGCATAGAACTCCAACGGTATTCCCATCGGATCGCGCGTCCGCAGCACCCGGCCCATAAAGGGGCGTGTCATCCAATCCGTGGGCAGTCCCCGGGATGAAAACCAATGATCGGCCCGGTCCAGATCGGCCTCATCCCATATCTTGAACCCCAAAACTCCAACCGATGCCTCGGTGGCCTGTTTCAAAATAACACAGTGGTGCCCGCGTTCTTCCATGGCCCGCAGATAGATCGCCCCGGCGTCTTCATGGCTGATTTGCAGCCCCAAAGTATCACGTAAAACCGCCGCGCGGCAGCCAGATCGGTGATGCATAATTCGACATGGCTCAGCCGCACGATGTTGAAGGGCGGATACAGATTTGCGGGTGGAATTGGCATCGGCGTCTCCTATGCCCCAAGGCGTTGAATTTTATGCTGGCCCAACGCGAAGGAGGTGTTCTTCGTCTCCATGTAAAACTCAAACGACCATTGCGCACCATCTCGCCCGATGCCAGAATTTTTCACCCCGCCAAAGGGTGTGGGCAAGTGGCGGACGTTTTCGGAATTCACCCAGATCATCCCGGCCTCCAGCGCGTTCGAGACGCGCATCGCGCGGGCCAGATCATTGGTCCAGACATATCCGGCCAACCCGTACTGCACCCCGTTGGCGATCTCTAACGCCTCGGCTTCGGTGGCAAATGTGATCGAGGTTAAGAACGGACCGAACACCTCTTCCTGCGCAATCCGCATTTGGGGCGAGGCATCGGTGAACAGTGTCGGCTGCACGAACCAACCGGCATCGCCCAGCCTACGCCCCCTGGCGGCCAGCGTGGTCCCTTCGGCCAGACCGAAATCCACATAAGACATCACCTTGTCAAAATGGCTGCGGTGAATAAGCGGCCCCACTTCGGTGGCCGGATCAAGAGGGTGGCCTACCCGAATGGCATTCGCCCGCAGGATCAAGGCGTTATGGAACCTGTCCGCAATGGTATCCTGCACCAGCAACCGGCTGGACGAGGTGCAACGCTCGCCGTTCAACGAGTAAATCATGAAGATCACCGCATCCAAGGCACGGTCAAAATCGGCATCGTCAAACACGATCACCGGATTCTTGCCACCCAACTCAAAGTGCAGCCGTTTCAGTGTCGCAGCCCCTTGCCGCATGATTGCTGACCCGGTTTTCGTCTCGCCGACAAACGCAATCGCTTTGATGTCGGGATGTTCCGTCAAGGCCCGCCCCGCCTCTTCACCCATGCCGTTGACCAGATTCAAAACCCCGGCAGGCAGGCCCGCTTCATGGCAAATCTCGGCCAGCAACCGCGCCGTCAGCGGTGAAAATTCGGCCGGTTTATGCACCACGGTGCACCCCGCCGCCAAAGCAGGCGCGATTTTCCACGTCGACAGCATAAATGGCGTGTTCCAAGGCGTGATCACCCCCACCGGGCCGATGGGTGCGCGTGAGGTCACGTTCAGATGGCTGGCGGTGGGCAGCGATTGGCCGTCGCGGGCAGAGGGGGCCAGATCGGCGAAATAGCGGAAATTCTCGGCCCCGCGCAGTGCGGCTTTCGACATGAACCGGTAGGCCTGCCCTGTATCCCAGCATTCGCACAGCGCAATCTCTTCGGCGCGCTCTTCGATCAGATCGGCGATGCGGTGCAGCTGCGCACGGCGTTTGTCGCCCGCCATCGCCGCCCAGGCCGGAAACGCCGCACGTGCCGCCTTGGCCGCCAGATCAATATCAGCGGCCTAACCGCGCGCCACCAGCGCGATCAGCGTTTCGTCCACCGGGGACCGGGTTTCAAACGTGCCCCCCGATCCGGGCACAGATTGCCCGTCGATCAGGTTCAGAATACCCGTGGTGCGGAACCGCGCCAGATGCGTCTCCAGACGGGAAAGATGCGTGGCAAGCTCAGACATGACAGCGCTTTCTCCTGACTAATAGTTGCTTTGTTAAGTAAGTGCGCCAGACTGTCAAGCCCCGCATCAAGACTTGAGAGTTTTGTCCAAACGCGGCATTGAAGGGGAATGAATGATGAAACCCCGTCCGCACCCCTGCGCCGCACCGGCAGATCGCTGCCGATTGCATTGCTTCGTGCGCGCGAAACCGTGATGGGGCCGATCCGCGACATGCTGGCCACCAGCGGTGTGAATGAACAAAAATGGCGTGTGCTGCGGGTGCTGGACGAACGCGGCCCGCTGGAATTGACACATCTGGCCGGACAGGCTTGCCTGCTGCTGCCCAGCCTGACGCGCATCGTGCGCGCGATGGAGGATGAGCAGCTGATCGCACGCGCCACCCCCGCCTCAGATCGGCGCAAGACGATTGTGCAGATCACCGATGCCGGACGCGCGGTGATTTTGGCGCATGCAGGGGATAGTAAGGCGATCTTTGCCCAGTTGGAACAGCGCTTTGGCTATGACAATCTGGAAACCTTGCTGGATTTGCTGGAGACACTGCAGACGGTGGATTTGAAATCAGAAGCTGCGGTGAAGTAAATCGGTTCGTGCGGGATGACTGTTGATGGAACCTCTTTCTTAGTCAAACAAACTCAACCATACTGTTTCACTGTCGGGCCGCATCTGACAGCTTTCCAGTGGAAAGCTGTGCGGTCCATTGCCCAAAGGCGCAAGCCGGCGGGCAAGGGCGGTGGGGCTGGGGTAAGCGGTTGAAAATCAGGACGCGCCTGTCTGGCTGGTGCGTGACAACGCACCTGCCGGGGCAGGCAGGTGCGGCCTGATTTGACGCGTGTCAAATCCGGCAAGAAGAGATCCGTGACTTTTCGTCATGGGGTGAGAAAGTCGTTCCCTTCCAAGCCTTATCATGATCTAGACCGCGATCACCGCGGCTACCATCAACCAGACGGCGATCTCGGATACCTGCTGCCCTGCGCCCAATACATCACCGGTTTGCCCGCCGATCTGACGCAGCGCCAGCGCGCCCAACCCGGCCAAAACGACCATTGCCACCAGCGCTGCACCTAAACCCATTCCCGGCCCCAGCAAAACCATCGCCGCAGCCGCACCAATCGCCGCCGCAATCGCGGCACTCGTCCAATCGCCGCCCGATGCTGACCGCCCCAACCCATCGTCGCGCGCGGGCGGCATGGCGACCATTATCGCAGGCAATCCGGCCCGGCTGATCATGGCGACAGCAATGATCGCAGACACCGCCGATACCGGGCTTACCGCCGCTACCACCGCCAGCGCCTGCCACCGCATCCCGACCGACAAGATCAGCGCCAGCGCGCCGTAACTGCCGATCCGGCTGTCGCGCATAATCTCAAGCTTGCGCGCGCGGGTGTGCCCGCCGCCAAAGCCATCGGCCAGATCGGCCAACCCATCTTCATGCAAGCCCCCCGTCGCCAAAACGCTGATGATCAGCGCCCCGCCAGCGGCCAACGCGGGCGGCAGCCCGAACCACAGGGCCATCGCCAGGCCCAGCGCACTTAATGCCCCCACCACCAGACCGACCACCGGAAACGCCCACGCCGCATCGGCCAGTTTGGGCGCGGGCGACGATAGGGTGCCCGCAGGCAGGCGCGTCAGCAGCATCATCGCCACCTGAACCTGCACCAATGCCTGCCGCCAATCCATCATGCCTCGGAAACCCCAGCCTCGCCGAAGGTGGCCATACCGTTATGGCATTCCAAAGCCGCGCGCAGAATGCCCAGCGCAAGTGCCGCACCCGATCCTTCGCCCAACCGCATATCAAATTCCAGAATGGCGCGTTTGTTGATCGCGGCCAGCAAATGGCGATGACCCGGCTCTGCGCTGGCATGGCCGACAAGACAATGATCCAGCAAAGTAGGGTCCGCCGCATAAAGCACCGCCGCCGCCGCCGAACAAATAAACCCGTCCAGAATAACCGGAATGCGCGCGGCGCGTGCCGCCAGCACCGCACCACAAATCGCCGCCTGTTCGCGCCCGCCCAGCGCCGCCAGAACGTGGCCCGCATCCAAGCCCTGATGCCGCGCCAAACCGGCTTTGATCGCCGCCACTTTGCGCGCGATCCCGTCCGCGTCAGACCCCGTTCCCGGCCCCACCCAATCAGCCACGTCGCGGCCAAACAACGCCGCACACAGCGCCGCCGCCACGGTCGAATTGCCAATGCCCATTTCGCCCAGGATCAGCACATCCGCCGTGACATCCACCGCCGCAGCCCCGGTATTGAGTGCCACCAGACAGTCTGCATCGCTCATCGCGGGGCCGGTGGTGAAATCACCCGTTGGCCGGTCTAAATCCAGCGCAATCACCGACAACTCCGCCCCATTGGCGCGGCACAGCTGATTGATCGCGGCACCTCCAGCGGTAAAGTTGCCAACCATCTGCGCGGTAACGGCTTGGGGGTAGACGTTGACGCCCTGCGCACAGACGCCGTGATTGCCCGCAAAGACCAGCGCCTGCGCACGGGCAATCACGGGCCGCGCGGTGCCGCGCCAACCTGCCATAAACACCGCCAGATCTTCCAGCTTGCCCAGCGATCCCGGCGGTTTGGTCAGGCTGTCCTGCCGCGAACGCGCCCCTGCCAAAGCCGCATCATCTGCGCGCGGCAACTGCCCTGCCAATGCGGCCAACTGGGTCAGATCGTTCAAAACAAACGGCATAGACTACTTCACTTTCATAGGCAGGCCCGCGACGGCAAGTATAACCTCATCCGCTTGGGCTGCGATCCATTGGTTCAGCGTGCCCGCCGCATCGCGAAAGGCGCGGGCCAGGGCGTTTTCGGGCACGATACCAGACCCGACTTCATTGGTGACAAAGACAATCGGATCCCGTTGTGCGGGTAAGGCTGCAACCAAGTCCTGCCCTGCAGCCCGCCAGTCCTGTTCGGCCAGCATCAGGTTCGTCAGCCACAGCGTCAGACAATCCACCAGCCTTGGCCCCTGCCCATCCGTGGCCTTCAGCGCACCGATCACATCCAAAGGGGC
This sequence comes from Cypionkella sp., assembly GCA_043766915.1. Taxonomy (GTDB): domain Bacteria; phylum Pseudomonadota; class Alphaproteobacteria; order Rhodobacterales; family Rhodobacteraceae; genus JANNAT01. The sequence continues at coordinate 1,828 of JAYUHO010000298.1, read as the reverse complement.
GGCATGGGTTGTCCATTCTGCCCCCCGCCGCGCCTGATGGTCGGCAATGCGCGCCGCCATCTCGGCATCAAAGGCCTGCGCCGTGGCGATATAGCTGACACGCGGGCCCAGCGACAACGTGCGCGTCTCGGCAATCAGGCTTTTGCCCGACCTTGCGCCCCCTGTCACAAGAATGATCATCTGCGTCTGCGTCCCCGGAACCCCTTGTTCCTTGGGCCAGAACAAAGCAGATAAGGCAAGCCCGCGAAAGGAGAAATGCGACCGTGACACCGCCCGCGCCGACACAGCTAAGCCTGATCCGCCATGCCCCTGCGATAACGGGCGGACGGATGGCCGGACGCCGCGATGTGGCAGCCGATTGTTCTGACCTGAGGACGGTTGCGGCCCTGCGCATGGGCGTCGGGGCGTTCGATCATCTGGTGATCAGCCCCGCCCTGCGGTGTGTGCAAACCGCAAGCGCCCTCTGGCCAACATGTGTGCCAGCCCGCATCGACCCTGATCTTTGGGAACAAGACTTTGGCGATTGGGAGGGCCTGCCGTTTGCCGATCTGCCCGATCTTGGCCCGCTTCCCCCTGGCGATCTGGCCACCCACCGCCCACCGCGCGGCGAAAGCTTTGCCGATGTTTGCGCCCGTATTGCCCCCGCGTTGATCGCGGCGGCTGATCTGGGCGGACATGTGGTGATCATCGGGCATGCAGGCACAGTGCGGGCGGCGATTGCCCATGCGACGGGTTCAATTCCTGCAGCTTTGGCGTTTCAGATTGCCCCCTTGTCGTTGACGACGCTTTCCATGATCGCACCGGATGGCGCATGGTCGGTCGCATCTGTGAACCGGCCATTTGCATGATCCACGCCGCTATCCACCGCGTCGCTGGCCATTTTGGTGAGTTGATTCAAGGCCGTCTCGGCGCGGATGGCCCGGTGGTGCTGATCAGCCTGCCCTGCCCGGTGCTGACCGTGACGGCCATGGCCACACCTGCACAAAGCCTGTCGATCCACAGCCCGAACGGCGCGGTCTTATCCGTCGCGCGCGCGCGCAGATTCCTGGCGCTTTTGGGGCTGACCTGCCCAGTCCACGTAATTTTGAATGCCACCATGCCACTGGGCGGCGGCGCAGGCAGTTCGACTGCCGCATTGGTGGCTTTGGCCCGGCTTGCGGGTTGGAATGGCCCGGCCATAACGCTGGCCCGCGCCTGCCTTGCCGTAGAGGGCGCAACCGATCCGTTGATGTTTGAACATCCGGACCGGCTGCTGTGGGCCTCGCGCCGCGCCGAGATTATGCAAACGCTGCCTGCCCTGCCTGCATTTGACGTTCTGGGTGGGTTTTATGGCCCGCCGTTGCGCACCGACGCCGCTGATCTGGCCTTTCCTGACATCAGCGATCTTGTGCACGACTGGCACCGCGCGGCATTGGCGCAAAACCTGGCCGGGCTGGCAGAATTGGCATCAGCTTCGGCAGACCGCACCTTGGCCCTGCGCGGTGCGATCCCTGATCCAACCGCGCAACTGGCCAAAGATCTGGGTGCGTTGGGCCATGTCATTGCCCATACCGGGTCGGCGCGCGGTCTGCTCTATCCGCGCGGGGGCATTCCCGCCAACGCTCGCACCGCCCTGCATGACATCGGGTTTCGCGGTCTTGTGCACTTCACCGCCGGAGGGGCAAAATGATCTTTGCATCCGCGATGCTGGTTGCCATGGCCATTGATTGCGCGCTTGGCTGGCCCGATGCGCTTTATCGCCGCATTGGCCATCCCGTCACATGGATTGGCGCGCTGATCCGCCGCCTCGACGCGGCGATGAACCGCGACACCGACTCCGATCTGATGC
>JAYUHO010000297.1:0-3938 GCA_043766915.1 Cypionkella sp. | reverse complement strand
GAAGAACCGACTGCAGAAGAACCCGTGTACGAAGAGCCTGTCGCAGAAGAGCCCGTGTATGAAGAACCGGCTGCAGAAGAACCAGCTTACGCAGAACCGGCATATGAAGAACCAGCTCCAGAATGCACTGATCCGGAACTGTGCTATCAATGAAACGGATGAGGTAAATGAAAAGGCGCGCAAGTCTGCGCGCCTTTTTGTATTTCGTTTCAGATGTTTGGCTACCGGACTACCACTTTGCTATTATAGCAGTCTGGAGGTCTGATAGACCGACAATGCCGAGATCAGAACCCCAACGGCCACCATCAGGTATTTTTGCGGGATGATTTTGACGGCGTAACCTGCAAGCGGCGCTGCGGCGACGCCGCCGACCACAAGGCCAGCCACGGCCCAAGCATAGGTAGCAAGGCCATCCGCCTCAGCCCAGTGACCTGTTAGCAGGGCAGTCAGGAAGGCGGCGGAAACGGCAGCAGTTAAAAAGAATTCAACCGTGTTGACGGTGCCGATCATTTCACGGGGCGCACCGCCAGAACCGACAAGTCCGGTGGTGACAACCGGGCCCCACCCGCCGCCGCCAACCGCATCCATAAAGCCGCCAACCGCGCCTAAGGGGGCGACAAGGGCGTATTTGTGAGCATCAATTGAAGGTAGACTGCGGAAGGCACGGTAAAGGATATAGACGCCCATGATGCCGAGATAGGCCGCAACATAGGGTTTCAGCACTGCGCCGTCGATCGAGGTGATGACATAGGTGCCAAGCACGCCGCCCGCTATGCCCACCGGGGCCAGCATTTTGAACAATCGCCAATTTACGTTTTTGTGCCAAACATGCGATCCCGCTGAAGCGGCGGTGGTAAACAATTCCGCCGCGTGGACCGACGCAGAGGCTGCGGCAGGCGGCACTCCAAAGGCCAGTAGGACCGAGGAGGAGACGACACCGTAAGCCATCCCCAAAGCTCCATCAACAATTTGGGCTACGAAACCGACAATCAGAAATAATATGAAGCTGTCTTCCATTGGGTTCTCCTTTTCATATTGGGCAATTGCATACCAATACAGTATGTAATCAAGGCGAAACTTTCATTTCCTACCCGAATAGTATGGATTTAGGGAATTGATGGTTCGCTTTGCACAGAAAACAGGCAGATTCGACAACGCAGGGCTAGAGAAAGGATCGCTTTGCGCCGCCCGTCACTTCTGCAAGTGTGATTCCCTCAAGCAGTAGCGAGGTGGTGTCGCGCACAGCGAGCAAGGCGGGGCGAATTTCACAGGTTTCAACCGATTTGCAGTCGGGGCATGGCGCATAGGCACGAATGCTGGCACAGGGCGCCAAGGCAAGAGGACCGTCAATGCAGCGCAGAATGTCGGCGAAAGAGATTTCGTCGCGCGCGCGCGCCAGTTGATAGCCACCGGACGGCCCACGTTTTCCGATGACAAGGCCGTTTGTTTTAAGTGCCGACAGAATCTGTTCCAGAAACTTACGCGGGATGCTTTCGGTTTTAGCGATATCAGCAACCGTCACCAACCCATCTTGGCGGGCAAGATACAGCATCGCATGCAGGGCGTATCGGGCTTTTTGGGTTAGCATGAATGCTATTTAGCATCAGCATCTGGGCATACGAAAGCGGTATGTTTGCTGCGGATAGGCTTGGCAGGAGTTGGGGGACTCGAACCCACGACCCTCGGTTTTGGAGACCGATGCTCTACCAACTGAGCTAAACTCCTGTGCCTGAGGGCGGGATAGGACACGGGGGGACGGAAATCAAGGGGCAATAGACCCGTTCACCGCGAATGGGCCTAATGCCTTGCCGCGCGCTGCAGCGGAAGGATAGGGTTGTGCATCGCAAACTTGCAGCGGAGTCAGACATGCCGTCATTTGATGCAGCAGCGCAGATAGCGCAGTTTGCAAAGCACCCATGGCAAGACGTGACAAAGGATGATCTGGCGGGCGCATTGGCGGTGCCATCGATGCTGTCTTTTGAGGAAAGCCAGCTTTATCATTGGCTTGGCAAAAATTCGGCCGGGATTGGCGCGACCATTGATCTGGGCGCGTTTGCCGGTGGCTCGGCGGCAAGATTGTTGTCTGGGTTAAACGCCGGCGGCAAGCCACATCATCTGCACGCCTATGACCGCTTTACCGCCAATGCCAAAGCGCGGGCCCAGCATCTTTCGCCCGGTGGGGTGGCAATGACGGATGACGACGATATCTTGCCGCTTGCGACACGCTTGCTTCGGCCTTGGGTCGGGCAATTTACCCTGCACCCTGGCGAGATATTGGCGCAGATATGGTCGGGCGATCCGGTAGAAACGCTTGCGGTTGATGCAGGCAAAACCACGGCATTGGCCGACCACATTGCCAGCAGCTTTTATCCGGCGCTGGTTCCCGGGCAGTCTGTCCTGATCCATCAAGATTTTTTGCATGCACAGCAGCCGTGGCTTTGTGCACAAATGCAAAGCCTTGCGGCGTATTTTGTACCTCTGGCGCATGTGGCAAAAGATTGCGTGGTATTTTTATGCATTCAACCCGTATCAGCCGCGGCATTGGCGGCGGCGGCCACAGAAAGACTGACAGATGCAGACTTGATTTCAGCCGTGCAAAGGGCAGGCAAGCTTTACGCGCCATTGATCCCGAGGAACCGCTTTGGCGCGATGGTGCGCCGTATCAAGGCCAATCCGGGTATTCGCATTGCGTGGCAAATGCGCGCGCGGGTGAAAGGCTGACCTCAGTTTGCCGGTGCGGGCAATACCGGTGCCCCCGCAACAGGCGCCTTTGCTGCAGGCCCTGCCGAACCGGCAACGGACGGGGCATCCGCACCCCTTATCTTTGGCTTGGCGGGCAGGCCAACCCATTCCGGGTTTTCCAAGATCCATTCTTCAATCTTTTTGGCAGTGTTATACGACAAAATCTCGATCTGCTTTTGGCGCGACCGGGTCAAGCCAGAGCCGATGACAGTTGCCCCGGAAAAGCTTTCAAATATAGTGAATTGCTTACCTTCAGCATTCAGCTTGGTGCCGGACGCATCATCAAAGAATGAAACAGAGATGACCAAGACCGATTTTGGCGCAGCAACCACCGGAATGCCCGGAGGTGCCAGCGCAAAGCCATCAACTGCGATGCCGATGTTGTAAAGCTTGGTGCCGGAATAGCGGCCAAAGCGGGCATCGACGGCTTTGATCAGCGAGGTTTCCCATTCTTCCTGGGTGGCGGGGCGGGAAATGGGCACCTTTTTCATATTGTCGGCAACAACGATGTTCAGGCCCAATTCAAAGTTGCCCAGTGGCACAGGGGCTTCGGCAAGATCGTTTTTCTGGCACGCGGCCAGAAGGGAAGCGCCCAGCAGAACGGCTGTTAGGTTGCGAAGGTTCATTTGGGGTTCCCGTAACTTTGCTGTTGTTAGCCAATGAAGGGATAACTGCTTCGCCTTCTTCGCGCAAGCCGGGGGGATTTGTTGCGCGCCATGGCCGCGCTATATTACGACACAGAGTGAAGGAGGCCCGTGATGACCGAGCAACGCCCTATTTCTAAGCCGCATCCAGTGCGCGTGCCGCTGACCACGGTGCCGTTGGGCATATTCGGGTCGTTGAAGGCCGGGCGGCGCAATGTGTTGGAATTGATACCGGAAATTGCCACGAAGGTGCCGATGCTGTCAGGCAAAACCGGTAAGCGCTGGCATATGGTGATGGATCCTGGGGCGCTGCAGCGGGTGTTGCGGGAAAAGGTCGAGGACTATCCGAAATCGGTGGTGACCAAGCTGATCTTGGAGCCCGCGATTGGCGACAGTCTTTTTGTGGCCGAAGGGGCGAACTGGCTGTGGCAAAGGCGCGCAGCGGCACCGGTGTTTTCGCACCGCAATGTGGCGGCTTTGGCGCCCGTTATGACGGTGGCGGCGGAACGCGCCTGCGCGCGGATTGACGCGGCGTCGGGTGGCCGCGCGGTG
>JAYUHO010000296.1:0-3942 GCA_043766915.1 Cypionkella sp. | reverse complement strand
TGGCTATATCAATGCGATAGACGGCTTGGACTACTCTGTTGCCCAGCCCTATCCAAAGACCGAGATTAAAGAACGGCTGCGTACCCTTCTAAAGGGTGCGCCGTACAATGACGACGCTTGGAGAATTCTTGGCAATATTATTGCTGGTAGCCCAACCGAAAAAACCGGCGCAATTGACCGTATTGATGCGGCGGAACCTTATTTTCGCAATGCAATAGCCTACTCCAACTTCACATATAGCGCCGTCGAATCTGCACTTGCGCCCAAACAATGGGCCGTTGTGGATATGCAGAACATTATGATGCCATCTGACATAAGCGCACTTTCAAAGGCTGAACGAGCACGTCTGGATCATGTTGTTCATTGCCCGATGATCTGGCAAATGAGCATGCTGGAAGCCCTTTGCGCTCATCGCAGCAATGGCGACGACCCAGAGCAATGTAGCCAAGACCGACTGTTTCAACCGGGTGCTGTAATGCGAATGCGCCAAGTGGTGAATGAGGGGTCATGTATATCAGAGAACGTTCCAGACATCGAACAGTTTTACAAACAACCCGTCAAAATCACTCCTTGATCCGGTTTCTTAAAGGACACTAAACGTGCGCAAGTTGATCGCTTTATGTTTGATGCTGTTGGCAGCCCCGGCCTAGCCGCGCAACTGCGCCATCACCCGCGACACCGTTGCTTTGCGTTGGGCGTTCGGGGGATGGGTGCCCAGAAACTGATCCCCCGGATCGGGCAACCGATCAAAGAACGCCGCGCCCTGTTGTGGATCATAGCCCGCGTCAAAGGCTATTTCTGTGCCAAGGGCATCGGCCTCAAGTTCAAAATCCTTGGAATAGCCGCGCGCGCCAACGCCTGCCCCGATTTGTTGCGCCTGCTCCACGCCGGCCTGCCCCACCCCCGAGGCGGCCGCAATCATCCCCGCCAGGATAGCGCCGGTCACCGCCGATTGCTTTGCTTTGGGAATATGGCCGCGAATGTGATGTGCGGCCTCATGGCCCATCACAAAAGCCAATTCATCAGCGTTGCGCGCCTCGGCAATCAGCGCCAGCGAGAACGCCAGAAGGGGGCGGCCCTGCCCATCGACGGTTTGAAAGGCGTTGATCGGCTGGCCGGGGCGGTCATCAATCACGATGCGGAAATCACAGTTTTGCACCTGCGCCATTTGGCGGCAATAGGCCTCGGCGACCGGTTCAACCCGTTGCACGACGGTCAGAAAATTACGGGCGGCCTGATCAGGGCCAAGCAGGGCGCCCGATATCGGCTGGGCTGTGGGAACAGGAAGGGGTGCTGCGGGTGGGGTGTAATCAACCGGCTGAACGCAGCCCGCCAAAGCCGCCGTCAAAACTGCAAAGATCACTGTGGTGCGCATCTGCCCGCCTGTGGTGTTGCGAAATCTACGGTTGACCTAGCAAGATTTACGCGCGCCGACAGCCCCCTCGCGCAATTGTGTGCGACATGGTGCCAAACCCGGAGACAAACGATGTCTGACCTCCGCCGAAGCGGGGGGTATTTTATTGTAAATCAATCAACAATTTGAAACAGTCCTTACCAGAGCGGTCGTTAAAGCGGTCGCGACTCCGCCACCTGAATTGCTGCCCTGAAGGAGCGTTCGCATGTTCACGATAGAACACGACTTTGACGCGACGGTGATCACCTTGGTGGATGAAGGCGAGAAAACGCATCCCTTGCAGGAAGACATTACAATTGAAGCGTTTGAAGATTGCGTTGTGATCCGGCAGGTCGATCAGATGACCGATGCTCCGGTGTCGATCACCCTGTCGATGGCCCAATTGGCCGATCTGGCGGCTGCGCTGAACCTGCCCGAAGGCAGCTACCGGATCGACAAAGCCTGATGCCCGATCTTGACGCGTGCGGCAAAGCCCGCCACCTGTTTGGCAAAGGAGTTGCCCATGCCCGCCCCAAATCCCGCCGCGTTTGAGTTTTTGCTGCACCGCCGCTCACGTCCGGCCAAGCTGTTTTCAGGGCCGGTGCCCAGTCACTACCAGTTGCGGCTTATCCTGACCGCCGCCACCCGCGTGCCTGATCACGGCAAGTTGGAACCCTGGCGGTTGGTGGTTTTGGGGCCGTCCGCGATGGCGCGGGTGGCTGATCAGGCGGCAGCCCATGCCCAATCCATTGGGGCGGATGCGGAAAAAACCGCCAAAGCGCGCGGGCAGTTTGATCTGGGAAAACTGGCGGTCGTGGTGATTTCCGCGCCCAGACCTTCTGACAAAATACCCGGCGTCGAGCAATTCTTGTCAGCAGGGGCTTTGTGCATGAACATCTTGAACGCCACGGAGGCTGCGGGCTGGGGGGCAAACTGGCTGACGGGTTGGCCTGCGCATGATCCGGTGTTCACAGCCACTGCCTTTGATTGCAAACCCGGCGAATTGGTCGCAGGCATCGTGCATATCGGAACCCCCGCCCCCGATGGCCCCGATCGCCCGCGCCCCGATCTGGACCGACTGATTACATGGGACGCAGCATGATCTGGCGTGCCTTCAGCCGCGCGCTTGGCCAATTGGGCGACGGGCGGTTCATCCGCGTGGTTTTCCTTGGCGCGGTGCTTGCGGTTGCGTTGCTGACGGGGGTTTATGCGGCATTGCTGTGGGTTTTGGAAACGTTCATTCCGGGCACTGTCACCATTCCCTTTGTCGGCCCGGTCGGAGGGATTGATACGCTGCTGTCCTGGGGTTCTGTCCTGCTGATGTTGGTGCTGTCGGTGTTTTTGATGGTGCCGGTTGCCTCGGCCTTTTCGGGTTTGTTTTTAGAGGATGTCGCTCAGGCGGTTGAAGAGCGGCATTACCCCGATTTGCCGCCTGTTCCGCGCGCGCGCCTTGGCGACACGTTGATTGACACCGCCAATTTCACCGGCCTTCTGATCGTGGTGAACGTGCTGGCGTTGATCCTTTATTTCTTTGCAGGCCCGTTTATTCCTGTGGTGTTCTGGGCGATCAACGGGTTCATGTTGGGGCGCGAATATTTCACCCTTGTTGCCACAAGGCGTTTGGGCCGCACTGCGGCAAAGGCCTTGCGCAAACAATACGCCGGACGAATCTGGCTGGCGGGCACGCTGATGGCGGCACCGCTGTCTATTCCGCTGATCAATCTGGTCATTCCGGTGCTGGGCGTGGCGACCTTTACGCATATTTTCCACGCGCTGACGCTAAAACGGCTCAGTTAAGGCTGCGCTGGCGGCACGCGCGACATCACGCCAAACACATCCAGATCATCAATCCCGATCCGCCCCGACGTGATGATCAGATACAGAATCACAAAAATCACTGCAGCCACAGCGGTAGTAATCTGCGCCTTTTTCTTGATCATCGCGTCGGCGGGGGCCGAGGCGGGTGTGCCGGGTTCCACGACGCCCGCCTGCGACTGGCTGCGAAACCGCAGCGGCAGCACCATAAAGAACACCATGAACCACGTGACCGAAAACATCACCAAAGCCGCTGTGATCGTCATATCTGCTCCAATTCAATCAAACAGCCCTGAAAGTCTTTCGGGTGCAAAAACAGCACCGGCTTGCCATGCGCCCCGATTTTGGGCGCGCCCGATCCCAAAATCCGCGCGCCCGATGCCAACAGATGATCGCGGGCGACCAGAATATCGGCAACCTCATAGCAGATATGATGCATACCGCCGCTGGGGTTTTTATCCAAAAAGCCCCGGATCGGCGAGCTGTCGCCCAGCGGCGTCAGCAATTCGATCTTGGTGTTGGGCAGATCAATAAACACCACGGTCACACCATGGTCTGGTTCCTCTTGCGGCGGGTTCACCACGGCACCCAGCATGGTGCGATATTGCTCCGCCGCCGCCGCTAAATCGGGCACTGCGATGGCCACATGGTTCAGACGACCAATCATCAGCGCCTCTTTGGTTGTGTGACCGCTTTATGGGTGTGGCACGCCGCCAGAGCAAGAGGCCGATCTG
>JAYUHO010000295.1:0-10499 GCA_043766915.1 Cypionkella sp. | reverse complement strand
GTTGGCCGCCCGACATGTTGCGGATGGTGTTGTCAACATTGGGAATTTTCACCGCCGTCAGTTCCAACGCGCGCAAGGTGGCATCCTTCATCGCCTTGCGGTCCAGAATGGAAAACGGTCCCAGATTAAATTTAATAATCTCGCGCCCCAGAGACAGGTTCGACGGCACATCCGGATCATCCGCGAGCGCCAGATTCTGAAAAACGGTTTCAATCCCGGCCTCTCGTGCCGCCAAGGGGCCGGTGAAGTTCACCTCGTGGCCGTTGAAAAACACCTGCCCCGCCGATTTCTGCTCTACCGCAGTGATCTGGCGCACGAAGGTCGATTTGCCCGCGCCATTGTCGCCGACCACCGCCACATGCTCACCCGCGCGCAGGGTAAAGTTGGCGTCTTCCAGTGCATGAACCCCGCCATAACGCTTGGTCAGACCGCGTGTTTCAAGAATGATGTCGCTCATGCTGTGCTCCTCACGCCCTGCCACGTTTGCGCTGACGCGCCACATCGGCCACCACCGCCGACACGATGATCACGCCTTTGATCATTTCCTGATAATAGGCGTCGATGCGCAAAAACGTGAAGCCCGAGATGATCACCCCGAAAATCATCGCCCCCAGCACGGTGCCAATGATCGACCCGCGCCCACCCGACAGCGACACCCCACCAATCACCGCCATGGCGATGGCGTCCAGTTCATACATCACCCCCATGCCCGATTGCGCGGTCAGGTTTTTGGATGACAGCACAATCGCCGCCAATCCGGCCAGCAGCCCCGCAATGGCATAGACCAGCACCAGATGCTTTTCCACCTTGATGCCCGATATCCGCGCGGCTTCAACGTTCGATCCGATGGCGTAAGTGTGCTTGCCGTATACAGTATATTTCAGCGCCAGATGAAACAGCAGCGCCACGATGGCGAACAAAATCACCGGGTTCAGTGATGCGCCGATGGTGGCATAGGCATCAGTGGGAAAGCTGACAGGCTTGCCGTTGGTATACCATTTCGCCACCCCGCGCGCCGTCACCATCATGCCAAGTGTGGCAATAAAGGGTGGAATTTTCGTATAGGCGACCAGCGATCCATTGATGATCCCCGCCAGTGCGCCCAAAGACAGACCTGCCACCAAAGGCACGATCACCGGCAGGTCGGTCAGGCTGGGGAAAACCGGGGCGGCCCCGGTTGAAATTTGTGCAAGGCTCATCGTGATCATCGCCGTTGCGCCAACGACCGACCCGGCAGACAGATCAATGCCGCCGGTGATGATCACCTGGGTAATGCCCACGGCAATGATGCCAACGATCGACACCTGCAGGATGATGATGCGCAGGCGCTGCAGGTTGATCAGAAAACTTTGGCCGATAAACAGCCAGCCCAGCACCTCGAACACCAGACAGATGGCGATCAGGCCGAACAACACGTTCATCTCGGCGGGTCTGCTGCGCCGTGAAGGGGCGGCGGAAAGTGCGGTCATGGTGCGTCTCCCGTTTTCCGGGTGGCCCCCGGATTGCCGCAGCGTGGCACAAAAGCGATGCTGGTCATAGGAAATGGAAGGGCGGCTTTGGGGCCGCCCCCCCGATTTATCAAAGCTAAGCCGTGCAGAAGATTACTTGACGAAATCTGCCACGTTGGCCGGGGTCACCAGAACGAAGGGCACGTAGACCTTCTGCTCTACGGCTTCGCCCTTGGCCAAAGCCAAAGCGGCATCCAGCGCGCCTTTGCCCTGCCCTGCAGCATCCTGGAACACGGTTGCGTCCAGATCACCTGCCTGCATGGCGGCCAGCGCATCAGCGGTGGCATCAACGCCGCCGACGATGACTGATTTCATGTCCATGTTGGCAGCTTTCATCGCATTGATCGCGCCCAAAGCCATCTCATCGTTGTTGGCGATCACGGCGTCAAACGCAGTGCCCGCCGACAGCCAGTTGGTCATCAGGGTTTGCGCTTCGTCACGCGACCAGTTGGCAGTTTGCTCGTCGATGATGTTCAACGTCACGCCACAGTTGCCCGACGCCATCACGTCGTGGATGTCGGCGGTGCGCTGCACAGCGGCCTGGTTGGAAAGTTCGCCCATCATTACATAGATTTGCGCGTCAGCCTTGCCAGCTTCTTTCAGCAAACGGCAAACTTCCAGCGTTTCAAGCGTGCCAGAGTCGACTTCGTTCGATGCAACAAACGCCTGATTGTCTGGCAGAGTGTCGACGTTCACCGGCTGCCGGTTGACATAGACCAGCGGGATATTCGCCGCAGCCGCTGCATCCGACATTGCTTGGGTGGCCGAGGTATCAACCGGGTTCACCACGATGGCCTTCACGCCAGACGCGATGAAGTTGTTGATCTGGTCCAATTGCTTGGCCACATCATTGCCTGCATCTTCAACCTGCAGGTTCACGCCCGAAAGCGTTGCGGCATAGTCAGACATGCCGGTGCGCAGAACGGTCAGAAAGTTGTCGTCAAACTTGGCCATCGACACGCCAATGTCTTGGGCCATTGCTGTCGAGCCAAGAAGGGCCACAAAACCAGCAGCGATTAGGGTCTTTTTCATAGTCTCTCCTCCACGGATGGTGTCCGGCACACCTTTATCTCCCAGCCGGCCCGCCCTTTGGGGACGGTATCTTTTCGATCACGCAGCGATGGCTGCCAGCCCTGATCGGATGAAATTCATTGATGCGGTCAGCGCCTGTTTCGGATCGCGCAAGGCGTGAACCGATGCGGCGAAGGGTTCGAAACTGATCGGGCCAGCATAGCCGTGCGCCTGCAAGGCCGCAATTTGGGCGATGTTGCCAAGACGGTCGGCGGCATCAACCAGAACGCGGTGACCATCGCGCATGTCGGCCACTGAAACCGTCGGGTCTGTTACACCAGAAATATGCACAATCCCGGTGTGTTGCGCGAAAATCGGCCCGCCGCCTGCAAGATGGTGATGGAAGGTGTCATGCACGATTTTATAGGTATCGGTGCCGCCCAATGTCTCAATCACGTCAACCAGATCAGATTTATACCGAAGTGAGCACACCTCGAACCCCAGAGGCTCGACCATCGCGCGCAGGCCATGCGCCCGCAGCATCGGCAGCAGTTCGCGCAGCGCAACCGTCATCACCGCCCGGCTTTGCGCACGATCCGTTGCCACCCCGTCATTGCGCGGGATCAGGCTGACCGCTTCGGCGCCTGCAGCTACAGCAATTTGCATCAGGCTTTCGGCTTCGGCCCGCTTGATATCAGACCAATCATTGAACGTCTTCACTTCGGCCAGCGCCAGAAACCGCAGCCCTTTGACGCGCGCAGCGGCCCCCACAAAAGCCGGATCTTCGCCCCCAAACAGCGGCCCCGCCAGATCATTGCGGAATTCGACACCAACGCAGCCCAAGTCCGCGCTGAGGTCAATAAAGGCCTGCCAGTCAAGATTTGGCGCGGTCATGTGGTTCAGGGCGAAAGGCAACATTCGGGGCGAATCTCCAACACGGCGCCAGAGCGGCGAAACGTATGGAATAGATATTCTATTTTAAAACTAACTCAACCTACAAATTCCACAAATTCGAAAAACTTCGCCGGGTGGACTATAGCATCTCGGGCACATGCAAGACCGGAGGCAGGAAATGCTGCATGCCGTCCTCGGCCCAAACACCTTTGGCCGCGCGTGCCATCACCGCGACCAAATCGCGGGTCAATGCGTCCAGCGGCGTGGCGGTGACCAGTGTGACCAAACCTTCGGTCAGGGCCGCGCGGGATTCAGACGTCAGCTCATTCACCACCAGCGCCACCTCGCCCGGCGCGCGCATCTCGCGCAGGGCGGCAATCGCCCCTTCCATCCCGCCCCCCGCCACATAGATACCGCGCAGATCGGGCTGACGCGACAGCAGGGCGCGCGTCGCCTCATAGGTCAAAGACCGGGTTTCAAGATTCACCAGCGTGTCCAGCACCGTCAGCCCCGCAGCATATTCGCGCAAATAAGACCGAAACCCAACCTCACGCAGATCGTGGCCATGCCAGCGGTGGCCACCCACAAAAACCGCCAGCTTTCCGGGATTTTTCACCGCCAGTGCGGTGATCCAGCCCGCAATTCGCCCTGCTTTCAGGTTGTTTATCCCAAAGTACCCGGCCCGCACGCCCTGTGCGAAATCCGACAACAGCGCAAATACCGGCAGGCCAGCGGCCTTTAACTCGGTCACGGCGGCGGTGATTTCGGGATGGTTCACCGCCGTTGCCGCCAGCACATCGCATTGACCTTTCATCCGCCGCAACAGCGATGCCACCTCGTCGGGCGATTGCGATGTGGCGAATTCCAGCACAAGCTGGGCGCGCAGTCCGGGGTAACTCGCAACCGCCAAGGTCAGCGCCTGGGCAAAATCCTGGTAAAACTCTTGCCCCGCTTTGTGCAGCACCACCCCGATGCGCAGCACCGTTCCATCGGCAGCATATTGCGGAAGACGCGCGGCCAACGGATGGCCAATGCGCGCCGCAGCCTGCATCAATCGCGCCATGGTTTCCGCACGGACCGCTTCGCGCCCGTTCAACGCGCGGTCCACCGTTGCCACCGAGACGCCCGCCGCCGCCGCAAGATCAGCCATGCCAACACGTTTTGCCATCCCGTTGCCTTTCTGACGATTTTTCGTCATTTTCGCCCATCACTATGATGATTTTTCGCGCGTTGCCAAGTATCCCCGTTGCAACGCGGCGATCTGTTCCCCTACCACAGGGGAAGGCGCAGCTTTTGAGGGGGGATGCTTTGGCAAAACGCGATTACAGCTTGCTTGGCCCGGACGGCGCGCGCGCGGTGGAAACCGGGCTGGCGGCGGCGGATTGGTATCACACCGACGTGCCGCGCAAGGTGATGAAAGAGCTGATGCAGCGGTCAGATGCCCCCGCGCTGCGCGACATGATTGTTTTGTATGGCGTGATGCTGATCAGCGCAGGTATCGGAATTTACCTGTGGCCATCGTGGGGATCCGCGCCGTTCTGGCTGATCTACGGCGTTATGTATGGTTCGGCGTCTGACAGCCGGTGGCACGAATGCCAACATGGCACCGCGTTCAAGACGCCTTGGATGAATGAAGTGGTTTATCAGATCGCGTGCTTTATGATCGTGCGCAATCCCGCAACCTGGCGGTGGAGCCACGCGCGCCATCACACCGACACCTATATCGTCGGCCGCGATCCCGAAATTGCCGTCATGCGGCCGCCGGCGTTTTACAAGGTGATCGGGAATTTCGTAGGGATTTTCGACGCCTATGCCGGATGGAGCCGGATGGTGTTGAACGCGACAGGTCGGTTGCATCCTGAAGAGGCCACTTATGTGCTGGCATCTGACAAAGCCAAAATCGTCCGGGTCGCCCGGATCTGGGTGGCGATTTATGCGGCGACCATCGGCCTTGCGCTGTGGATGGGGTCGATCCTGCCGCTGATGGTGATCGGTCTGCCCCGGCTTTACGGCGCATGGCATCACATCATGTGCGGGTTGTTGCAGCATGGCGGGTTGGCCGACAATGTCACCGACCACCGGCTGAACGCACGTACTGTCTTGATGAACCCAGTGTCGCAGTTCATCTATTGGAACATGAACTACCATGTCGAACATCACATGTTCCCGATGGTGCCCTATCACGCCCTGCCCCGGCTGCATGCGCTGATCAAGCATGATCTGCCAGATGCCAACACCTCGATCACTCAGGCTTTTGCCGAAATGTGGCCTGCCCTGCGCCGACAGCTGGCGAATGAAGAATATTACGTGCGGCGCACCCTGCCCGCCACCGCCAAACCCTACCGCGAAGATTTCCACACTGCCGCCCTTGGCGCGGCTGAATAGGACACGACCAGATGCCCCAATGGATAGACGCCTGTGCGACCGACGATATCGACGAAGAAGACCTGATCCGTTTTGACCACGGCAGCGCCACTTATGCGATATACCATTCCCCGGAAGGCAAGTTTTACGCAACCGCAGGGCTGTGCAGCCACGAATCGGTGCACCTGTGTGACGGGCTGGTGATGGGTCATCTGATCGAATGCCCCAAACATAACGGCCAGTTTGACTATCGCACAGGCGAGGCGAAACGTGCGCCGGTCTGTATCAATCTGCAGACATTTGCGGTCAAAGTCGAAGATGACCGCGTTTTGATCGAGGTGCCGTGATGAGCAAACGTTTAACCGTCGCCGATCTGCGCGATCTGCGGGGCAAACGCCAGTTGGCGATGCTGCGGGTGGAAACCCTGAACGAGGCAGAGGCGGCCGAAGCATCAGGCGTGGAACTGCTGTCGGTGCCAGCATCAATGATCTTTGATCCACGGTTTCGCCAGGTGGCCCCAAACGCTTTTGCCTTTCCCGGCGATAATTACTACGCCATCGGCGACACCGCTGATTTTCTGAAATGGGCGTTTCCGTTGATGGAACACGGCGCGGATGCTGTCTATTGTTCGGGGTCGTTGCAAACCGTGCGCGCGCTGGCCGATCACGGGATTGCGGTGTGCGGCCATGTCGGCCTGATCCCATCCAAACGCACCTGGACTGGTGGATTCAAGGCGGTCGGCAAAACGCTTGAGTCTGCCAAGCTGGTCTGGCAGCAGTGTAAGGCGTTGGCCGATGCCGGGGCCTTTGCGGTGGAAATCGAAGTGGTGCCGCAATCCATCACCGATCTGATCGCGGCCAAGACCGACTTGTTCCTGATCTCGATGGGTGCAGGCCCCGGTGGCCAGGCGCAATATCTGTTTTCCGATGACGTTTTGGGCCAAAACACCGGCCACGTGCCGCGTCACGCCAAGGCCTATGCCAATTTCAACGCCGAATATGCCCGCCTGCAAAAGATGCGAGTCGCGGCGATGTCGGCGTTTGCATCGGATGTGCACAGTGGCAGCTATCCCGCTCCGCAATACACCGTGCAAAGTGATCCTGATGTGGTGGCGCAGTTTGGCGATTGGCTGGATGGACAGAGTTAGAGCAGGGTAAGGCCAAAGAAAACGATTGGCCCAGCTTGTTTTCTTTGCCGGATTTGGCGCGTGTCAAATCCGGCAAGAAAAAAATCAGCGTGAGTGCCGTGATTGGCGACTGGATGCAAACCTTATCCCCCGTCAAACCCGCAGAAACCTGTGCAAAACTGCCTCTGTCCCATCTGCCCAGATCGCGTTCAGATGCGCGCCAAAGCGGGCAGAAACTGCTGGATCCTGCCCCAAATCGCCGTAAATCTGCGTCATCCCCAGCCATTTCGCGGGATCGGCCTTTGCGGCGCGGGCGCAGGTTTGCAAGGCATCCCAATCAGGATCATTTGGCGGAATTTCCGCCCCCGAATCCGTTTGGCCCGCGCAATAGCGGCACCAGAACGCCGAGAGCAGCAGCAATCCATCGGCATTCGCCCCAGCGGCCAAGGTATCGCGCAGCGACGGAACAATAAATTTCGGCTGCCGGTTTGATCCATCAAGGCACAGCCGCGCCGTGGTATCGGCAATTTCGGGGTTGGAAAACCGATCTATGATCAAATCAAGATATTCCGCAGGGTTGGTCCCCGGCACCGCAGCGACATGCGGAATAATCTCGTCTCGTTCCAGCTTTTCCAGAAACGCCCGGATCAGCGGATTGGCCATCGCCTCATGCACCAATGTCAGGTCCATCAGCGCCGAGGGGTAGGCGATAATCGCATGCCCGCCGTTCAGCATGCGAATCTTCATCGCCTCATAGCTGTGAACATCGTCGGTGAACGTCACGCCGACCCGTTCCAACGCCGGACGGCCTGCCGGAAAGTTGTCTTCCAGCACCCATTGGCGGAACGGCTCACATGTCACTGGGACCGGATCATTCAAACCAAACTGCACGGCTAGGCTGCGTTCGCGCGGGCCGGTGGCAGGGGTGATGCGGTCCACCATGCCGTTGGGAAACGCCACATTGGCGGCGATCCAATCGGCAAAGCCCGCGTCCGACAATCGCGCCAGCCCCAGCACGGCCGCGCGGGTGACATGGCCGTTGCCCGGCAGATTGTCACATGACATGACGGTAAAGGCAGGAATGCCCGCCGCTTTGCGCTGCTTTAATGCGGCGATGATTGCTCCAAAGGCGGTTGCGGGATGGTCCGGGTTCGCCTCATCCGCCGCGATTTCGGGATGATTGACATCGAAGGCCCCGGTGGCGGAATTGATGTAATAGCCGCCTTCGGTGACGGTTAATGACACGATCCGAATGGCGGGATCAGACATCGCAGCAATCAATGCGGCGTTGTCGGGTTCGACCGGGACAAACCCGATCATCGCGCCGATCTGCCGCGCCGAAGGATGGCCCGGTTCCAGCTCGATCACTGTTGACAGATTATCCTGCGCCGCCAAAGCGTCGCGCATCCGCGCATCGCCCGCCCGTACACCTGCACCAAGGATGGCCCAATCGTGATCAGCCCCAAGGGCAAACAGATCGTCCAGATACACCGCCTGATGCGCGCGGTGAAAATTGCCCACACCGATATGGACAATGCCAGCGGTCAGGGTGCTGCGATCATAGGCTGGGTGGGCGGCTTTATCAGTCATTCATCTACCTTGGTTAGCGTGGTTCTGGAAGGGCTTCACGTCAGCTCATCCAGTTCCCGCCATCGACATTATACGTTTGCGCCACGATGTAGTCGGATGCAGGCGAGGCCAGAAAGATCGCCATCCCGGTCAGATCGGCGGGGGTCGCCATGCGGCCAAACGGCACTGCGGCCCCCACAACGCGCTTTTTCTCGCCCGGTTGCAGGCCTTCGTGGCGGGCAAACAGCGCATCCACATGATCCCAATGATCGCCGTCCACCACACCGGGGGCGATGGCATTGACGTTGATGCGATGCGCAATCAGGTTCAGACCCGCCGACTGGGTCAGGCTGATCACGGCGGCCTTGGTGGCACAGTAAACCGCAACCAAAGACTCGCCGCGCCGACCCGCCTGCGACGCCATATTAATGATCTTGCCACCCCGGCCTTGGGCAATCATCTGTTTGGCCACGGCCTGCAGCATAAACAGCGTGCCTGCCACATTGATTGCGAACAGGCGGTCATAGCTGGCACGGGTGATCTCGGTTATCGGGGCCAGATCGAACAGCGCCGCGTTGTTCACCAGAATGTCTATGCCACCCGCGCGGGCGATGACCGCCTCGACACAATCATCAATGCTGGTCTGATCCGTCACATCAAGATGGACGGCATAGGCACCCGGGCCAATCGCTTCGGCGGCGGCCTGGGCTGCTTCCAAGTTGATGTCTGCCACAGCCACAGTTGCGCCCTCGCGCACATAGGCGGTCGCAAAGGCCATGCCAATGCCGCGGGCCGCACCGGTTACAATCGCTGATTTTCGACGCAGGTGCATTACAAGGCCACCCCGTCTGCACCAAAGCGATGCACCTTGCCGGCCATCGGTGTCAGATAGATCGTGTCGCCATGTCTGGCGGCAATATCGCCGCCACCGCGCACCGTCATCGACCCCAATCCGTCGACCGCGACATGCAGGAATGTGTCCGAGCCCAAATGTTCCGTCACCGAAACCCGGCCCGTCCATTTGCCCGCCGTCGTTGAGATTTCCATATGCTCTGGCCGCACGCCTATCGTCTTGGCCGCCAAAGCCGCAGCATCGGCACCCTCAATCAGGTTCATCCGGGGACTGCCGATAAAGCCCGCCACGAACAGGTTTGCCGGGTGGTGATACAGATCCAGCGGCGATCCGACCTGTTCGATATGGCCCGCTTGCAGCACCACGATCTTGTCGGCCATCGTCATCGCCTCGACCTGATCATGCGTCACATAGATCATCGTGGTCTTCAGCGATTGGTGCAGTTCGGTGATTTCCAACCGCATATTGCCGCGCAGGGCGGCGTCAAGGTTCGACAGCGGCTCATCAAACAAGAACGCTTTGGGTTCGCGCACAATCGCGCGGCCAATGGCCACGCGCTGGCGTTGTCCGCCCGATAATTGCCCCGGCTTGCGATCGAGATAGCTGGTCAGGTTCAGCACTTTTGCGGCCCCATCAACCTTGCGGTTGATCTCGGCGGGCGGCAACCCGGCCATCTTCAGCGGAAAGGCGATGTTCTTGCGCACCGACATATGCGGATAAAGCGCGTAGGATTGAAACACCATCGCAAGGCCGCGTTTTGCGGGTGGCGTGTCGGTGGCATCCATCCCGTCAATCAAAATCACCCCGCCGCTGGTGTCTTCCAAGCCCGCAATCAGCCGCAGCAAAGTGGATTTGCCACAGCCCGACGGGCCGACAAACACCACAAACTCGCCGTTCTCGATATCCAGATCAAGCGAGGGGATCACCGCCACTTCACCGAATTTCTTACTCACATTGCGCAGGCTGATCTTGCCCATTTGGATTACCTTTTCCGGAATTTATTTCACTGCGCCAAAGGTCAGGCCGCGAACGAGTTGCTTTTGGCTGAACCAGCCCATGATCAGGATAGGGGCGATGGCCATGGTGCTGGCCGCCGACAGTTTTGCGTAAAACAACCCTTGCGGCGCAGAAAAGCTGGCAATGAACGCCGACAATGGGGCCGCATTTACGGTGG
>JAYUHO010000294.1:0-3970 GCA_043766915.1 Cypionkella sp. | reverse complement strand
TTTCCGACACCACCGAGATGACTTCGGCGCGCAGCTCATCCGCCACAAGGGTCAATTCGGCGTCAGATAGCCTGCGCAGATCGGCGGGCAGATGAACGCGGTCAAGGGTCGGAGTATGGGGCCGGGACATTTTACTCTCACAGATAAAAAGGGTGCCGCGTGTGTTGCACACGGCACCAGGTTCCTGTCTGTGACAGGAAGGTAACCGGGCCGTGGAAATGCCCAGAGTTCGGGCCGGATAGGAACCCGAACATCGTGCTGTACCGGGCGATATGAACCGCCCGGCACAAACAGAGTTATGCCGTTTGCATCCGCGGCGCTGTGACATCCAACTGCAGGCTGTAGGGGGATGGTGCTTGCTTGCTGGCTTCGGGCAGCAGCAGGCTGACCCCCCAGATCGCAAGCAACGTCATCCCCAGCCCAAACACCGCCAATGCAGCCCAGCCCATGCCACGCAGCATTTGCCACAAGGCCCAAGACCGCATTGCCGAGGTTTCGCTGGTTTCACCGTAAAGATTGTCTGACATCATGTTTTCCCCTTTGCCCAATCAATCAAGCGGCGCATAGCCGTGGACTTGCGCCCAGACAAACCAGTTATCAACAACCGTTCCGGTCAGCAGGATGCCAATACCGCCGGTGATCGGAACCAGCACTGCAAACCACCAGGCCCAACGGTGCACACCTTCCATGGTGGCGTTAAACCCCATGGTCCAGCGCCAGAACAATGCCGCCCGTTCGGCTGCCGTGCCACGATCCACGATTTGCTCCAGCTCGCGGTCGCCGCCCAGACGGGTGACCGAAAGAATCGTTGCACCATGCATCGCAAACAGCAGGGCCGAGCCATACAGGAAGACAATCGAAAGCGCGTGGAAGGGATTATAAAACAGATTGCCGTAGGTCAGTGAAAACAGGTTGGTCCAATCCAGATGTGGGAAGATGCCATATGGCACGGCCTCGGACCAGCTGCCCATCAACACTGGACGGATCAGGCCCAGAACCAGCACCAGCCAGATCGCGGCCCCGAACGCCCAAGAGACGTGCTTGCCAAGGCCAAGCGCCTCAGCCCGCAGATAGGTGCGCACCCACCACGTCGACAGCGAGATCAGAAAGAAGAACCCCGCCACAAGAAACAGCCCGCCCTCTTGCATGGGTGGAATGCGCAGCCCCCATTCCGGGCCGGGCGGTTCCAGTGCCATCCAGAACAGATCGCGCATGAACACCGCCGGGTTATATCCGGCGACCTGCCAGAAATGCACCCCGATGATCATGAACCAGATCGCCCCGGTTGCCAGCGAGATCACCCCGAACGTGCCCAGATAGATCGGCCCCAGTTGCGCGTTGCCAAACCACCCCATCAGATTGGAATAGCTGGCACCTCTGCTTCGATTGCCGATATCCACGTTCTCGACCATGCCCATTTCGGGTGCAGCGCGAACCTGAACTTGAGTAAAGATGTTTTGATACTCAGCCATTTACGCCTCCAGGAATATCAGCCCAGAAGGGCAGTTGCAGCCACCAGTCCCACCATTCAATCCACTGATCAAACCAGATTGTGCCGGAAATGAGGATACAAATTGCGCTCCAGAACGCGGCGTTCAGCGCCAGCAGCAAGCCAAGGCGGTGAATGCCCAAAGTACCAACCGAATAGCCGATCAGATCGCGAAAGAACGTGTCTTCGTGATCGGGCGTTTTCATGATCTGGCCTTTGGGCGGGTTGGCCGCCGACAAGATCAGACCGCCATGCAGCGCCAGCGCCAAAGCGTTGGTAAAGAAAAACGTCACTGCAACCATGTGAACCGGGTTGTAGTGGAAGTTGCCATATTGATAGCCAGTGTTGGAAACCCAATCGAGATGGCTGAAGATGCCATAGGGAAACGCATAGCCCCAAGCGCCCATCAGCATTGGACGGATCACCACCAGCGTCACATACGCAAAGATCGCCACGCCAAAGGCCACCGGCACATGCAGGCCGATGCCCAGCTTGCGGGCAATTTCAACCTCTCGCAGCGCCCAACTGACGAAGGCCCCGATCGCACACATGGTGATGATCTGCCACAGGCCACCTTGCATCAAAGGGGCAAAGCCCAGCCCGTTTTCAATTGGTGGCGGGTTGATCGAAATCAGCCACGGGTTCCATGTTGGCCCCATAGCCGCACCATAAAAGATCAGCAAAGTGCCGAGGGCCGCGAAGAAAAAGGTCGTGACCCCAAAGAAACCAACGTAGAACGGCCCGACCCAAAAGTCGAACAGGTTCCCGCCGATCAGCGTGCCACCGGGCACGCGGTATTTTCGTTCGAAGCTGAGCAGTGCCATGCTTCCCTCTCCGCGATTGGACGGGCAACCCATGTGACGCATGACTTCCAGGCGTGGCGGGGCCGTCAGATGTTCGAGTTATAACAATATGTTCAGTCTAGGTTGCGGGCGACGCGGGCCGCCCGCAACTGGAGTAGTCTGATTACTGAGCAGCCGGGGCTGTCACATAGCCATGCTTTGCATTGGCAATGTCGAACCAGTTGTAGGCGGGGGTCGACAGCAGGACCAAGTGGATCATTGCTGCCAGAAGGAAGAGGAAAACCCCTTGTGCCACGAACACGCGGCGTGGATCGAAGATCAGCCAGATTTTGTAAAACTTGCTCATGTCTTGATCCCCCTCAGAACCACGGACGCCAGATGTACACTGCCACGTGGGCAACGACGGCGATGGTTGTGAACAACCAAAGCCCACTCATGTAAACCGAGTGCAATTCCTGCGCTTGGTTGTCTGTAAGACCTGTGAAAGACAGGTCGGATCTATCAGCCATAGTATCCTCCGGATCGTCGGACTGACGCCACATTCCCTGCGGCCGGGTTACGGGGAGCGGAATGCCCCTCCGATGTTTCATCCCCCCGTTGCCGGAAGGAAGAATTCTAAAGCGCGGGGTTAGCCGCGGAAAATCATGGGCGTGACGGCCTGTGCATCTTTCCACGCGCGCGCCACCGGCCCGAACTTGGGCAGACGGCCCCACCGGATCACCGATGCTGTCCAGCCAATGGCGTGGGGCAGCAGGGCAAGCGCGAAGATCAGCGCGAAATAGACAAAGAACTCGGCCCTGGGCACGCGTTGCACATGCTGCAGGTCACCGTTCACGGTAAAATCGCTCATGTCTTTTCTCCCTCGGTTAGTGAAAAGGCGGCCCCTGGCAGCCCTTCGACGGTTTCTCTGACCACCCGTTCCGCCCCGGCGTCGAGTGCCGCCTTTTCAGCAGCGTCGCGCAAAGTCCGCGCAGCACTGATCCGGGTCAGGATTGGGTGGGTGTTTACAATTCGGTCCAACGCCGCCTGGGCATCGACATCCCATGGGAAGTCGCGGCGCAGCGTGGTTGGAGTGGCCGCCGCGCTGTCCATTTCCGTGCCAAGCGGCAGGATATGGAACAGCGCGTCAAACAAGCTGTTGCAGACTTCTTGCAGGATCCAGACCGCCCCCGCATAGCCCATCATCGGGGTGCCCGTTGCCCTGCGGATCGCGGCACCGGGAAAACTTGCGGCGATGAAACTGGGGGCCGGACCAAAGCCGCCCTTCATTTCTGCCAGATACATTTTTTCGTTGATCGACCCCATCACAACCAGTGGCCGATGCTGTTTCAACAGGCCGCGCACGGCTTCGTTGTTGGTTTTCTTGCCGCGCAGGCGGGCAATGGCAAAGGCGCAAGGCAGGCCAAGATCGCCTTCAAGATAGTTCCGGATGCCGCGCGCATAGGTTTCTGTCGCCACGATGCCAAAGGATGCGGTGGCAAAGAAATCCTGCGTCACCGACCGCCACAAATCCCAGATCGGTTTCAAGGTGGAATGCTTTTCCCGCTCGATAAACGGTTCAGGATCAAGCCCCAGCATATCGCCCAGTTTGCGCAGGAATTTCGTCGTGCTGTCCATGCCAATCGGGGCCTGAACATAGGGTTTTCCCAGAACCTCGGCCAAGCCCCGGCCAAATTCG
>JAYUHO010000293.1:0-10531 GCA_043766915.1 Cypionkella sp. | reverse complement strand
ACCAATGCCCTGTCGTCAAACCGGGATCACCAGCGCCATGTTCTGCGGCATGAAGATCAGGATGAAACCCTGGCAGCCCTGCGAAATCAGGCTGCGGCGTCGGGCATTTGGCTGCTGGCAGGGTCAATCGGTCTGCTGACCCCTGACGCCGATGGCCGCTTTGCCAACCGCTCGTTTCTGATCACTCCGAACGGCGATATCGCGGCGCGGTATGACAAGATCCATATGTTTGACGTGACTGTTTCGGAAACCGAGGTTTACTGCGAATCCGCAGGCTATCGCCCCGGCACCATGGCGGTTTTGGCCAGCACGCCCTTTGCCAAAATTGGCATGACGGTGTGTTATGACATCCGCTTTCCGCATCTTTATCGCCGATTGGCCCAAGGCGGGGCGCAAATTATTACCGTCCCCGCCGCGTTCAACCACATCACAGGGGCCGCGCATTGGGAGCCGTTGCTGCGGGCGCGGGCGATCGAAACCGGCTGCTATGTACTGGCCCCGGCGCAAACCGGTTTTCATCCCGAATCCAAAGGCAAAGGCCGCAACACCCACGGCCATTCGCTGGCGATTTCACCCTGGGGCGACATCCTGGCCGATGCGGGAACAGAGCCCGGCGTCACCTTCGTTGATCTGGACCTGACCGAAGTCGCCCAAGCCCGCGCCCGCATCCCGTCGCTGCGCCATGACCAAAAGTTTTCGGGACCATGAGCGATAAGACCGAAGACATAGCGGTTTCGCTGTTTGGTGAATTGTTCATGGCCGATCAGCTGGCCCGCAACCGCATTACCAAAGCCCTGCCCAAGGGTATGCAGCTGTCGCATTTTTCGGTGCTGAACCACTTGGCCCGGGTGAACGATGAACGCACCCCTGCGCAACTTGCCCGCGCTTTTCATGTCACGCGCGGCGCGATGACGAACACGCTGACCAAACTGGAATGGGCGGGCCACGTGCATATCCGCCCCGACTGGGATGACGCGCGGCAGAAATTCGTCGCCATCTCGTCATCGGGCCGCGCAGCGCGCGATGCCGCCGTTGCTGCGGTGGCTCCGCTGATCGCAGAAGTGGTCAAGGCGCTGGGCGCGGATAAAGTGCGCGCCGTCCTTCCCGTTTTGCGCGAATTGCGGGTGCGGATGGAGTCTGACGATTGACCGGTTTGGTGTGCCACCCGGCGCATCGCATATTCCGCTGCAACCCAAGACAAACCGAGACTTGGAAAGCAACACACTCTAACCCCAAGCTTTCCCTTGCCCCTATCGCCAGCATCCCGCATCCTGATCCGATGCGATTGATCCCGATCCCTCCCAAAGTCATGGCCGCATTCTGGCGGTTTTATCGGCGCACCGAACAGGCCGAACTTGATTTGATCGCCGCAGGCGTGGCGTTTTACGCGTTTCTGGCGATCTTTCCCGGTGCGGCGGCGGTGATTGCGATTTGGGGTTTTTTGTTTGATCCCGCGGTGATCCGTGAAGAATTGGCCTTGCTCCAAGGGTTTTTACCACCCGAAGCGTTCACCTTGGTATCGGAACAGCTGGACGCGCTGCTGGCGGTCAAGCCCGGCAATTTGGGTCTGACAACGCTGTTGTCCACCATGTTGGCGCTGTGGTCTGCCCGCGCGGGTGTGGCAGCGCTGATCCGGGGCCTGAACGCCATTCACCATCTTCCCAACCGCGTTGGCCATTGGCACCAGTTGCGCGCGATTGTGCTGACATTCGTAATGGTGGGGCTTGTTCTGTCGGTGCTGATCATGGCGGTGATCTTGCCGCTGATCGTGGCGTATTTGCCGATCAACCAATACGCCACCCGTGCGCTGGCTGATTTCAATCTGGCGCTGGGCATAGCCGCTGCGGTTCTGGCGATCGGGATGGGCTATCGGCTGGGTCCGAATTATGGCCCGGTCCGTCCGCCTTTGCTGTCATGGGGTCTGCTGGTGGCGGTGGTTCTGTGGGTGTTGGCCACCCGCGGCTTCATGCTCTATCTGGCCAATTTTCCGTCCTATAACCGGATTTATGGATCAATCGGCGCGGTCGTAGCCCTGATGATGTGGTTGTACGTCAGCGCCTATGCGGTTCTTTTGGGCGCAGCGGTGGATGCGGAACGCAACCGTACCCGGCTGCCGCGCAAGACCCCTTAGAGCGTGTTGCCTTCAATGGGGTTCACCACATTGAAGGCAACACGCAACAGTCCCAATTTCGGTTTGTCTTGGGTTGCAGCCAATCTGAATCAGATTGGCTGCAACCCGCTCTAATAGTTTTTCTCAAGAACAATCCCTAACCCGGTAGACCCGTCCGAACTGGCCCGCCCGCGCAAGGTGATAGACTTTGTCACATCAAGGTTCAGGTTGATCTGGCTTTGCCCCGCCTGATCCACCGTCACCTCGCTGTAGATATTCTTCGAGATATACTTGCCCGCTGTCAGCGAAACACCCCCTGCCGCATCGGTTTTCACATCCAGATTGTCCAGGCCAAAGCCTTTGCGCAATCGACCAACCACGCCTTCACCGCCCCGGCCCGCCAGTGTTGCCACCGCATTGGCCAATTGCAGCGCCTGCAACGCCGACAGGTTTTGCAGGCTTTGCCCAAACAACAGTTGCGCCAAAACCTCTTCCTCGGGCAATGCAGGCGATGAGGTGAAGGTCACTTTCGGTTCGGTTGCCCGGCCTTCAATCACCACACCGCTGGTGATGCCGTCATTTTCGGTGCTTGCGATGATGCGAATAAACGGCACCAGTTCGCCCTCTAACTGCAACAAGGCCTCGGACAGGTTCAGCCGCTTGCCCAATATTTCCAACCGCCCCCGGATCAGCTCGAACGCTCCGGCAGGCTGGACGTTGGCCGTTGAACCCAGAAGCCGCAATTCCCCGCCCAATTCAGCATCCAGCCCCCGTCCGCGAACGAACACCCGGTTCGGAGCGGAAACGGTGATGTCCAGGCCAAAGGCATCGCCTGAAATCCCTGCATCCGTGCCCTTGGCAATCAGTCCGGCCCGATCCCGCGTTGCGCGCACGGCTGCGGGCTCGTTCACATGGCGCAATCCCGGCAAGCCCCCTGCGCCACCAAACCCGGTTGACGGCACGCGCAGTTCCGTTTCGCTTAGAACAATGCGACCCGAAATCAGCGCCCCGCCCCGCAATGGGCCGCTTAGGGTAAGATCACCATTCAGAGTGGTTTCATATAAATCAGGGTCGCGCAGCGTTACATTCTGCACCGCGATCGCCACATCCCCATTGAATGGCGCGGTCAAGCCCGACGATCCCTGCGCCGCAATCTGCCCGCCAGACGACACATCTGTGGTCACGGAAAATGTCGCGCGGCCCTGCGCCAGATCGGCGTTGCCTGAGAGATTCTGGAAAGCAAAATTCAAACCCGGATCGGCCAACCGCCCATCGCTTAAGGTCACGGGCCCCGACACTGACGCCAGTGTCAGCGGACCATTTAACCGCAGGTCAAACCCCAACCGCCCGGAAATCGCACGGGGGCTGATGAACGCATTGCCCAGCGCCGCCTGCGACGTGCCTAAAATCGAAAGATTGGCTGATCCGAACCCGGCGGCAATCTTACCCCTAACCAGCGCATCAATCTGCCCCGGCCCTTGTCCCGTCAGATCAAGCGTGATGCCACCTGCATCCTGAATGACTTGGCCCTTTACCGTCAAAGCCCCGGGGAATTCAGGCACTAACAGGGCCAAATTCCGCAAACGCGCCGTCAGATTTACCGTTTGCTGGCCCCCGTTGATATCTCCCGTCGCCTGCGCCTCTAACTGCGGATTGGTCAGATCGGCGCGGTCAATCTGTACCTCGCCGTCCTTTACCGTCAGTTCCAGCCGCACCTGGCTTTGCCCTGCCAACAGCCTGTCGGTCTGGGGCTGCCCAACGCCCAAACCCTGCCCCTCGGCGTTCAGACTGATCCGGCCATCCTCGGGCGTTCCGGTAAATTGCGCTGCTCCGGTCAGGGCACCGCGATAGCGTCCACCCAGCGCGCGCAGATCAGAGAACTTCAGGTTCACGGCAAGATCGCTGCCGGTAGAAGCCAACCGCCCGGCTGCATCGGCGGTCAGGCTGGCGGCCGTGATCTTTGACGATCGCAAAACGGTGCCCGTCGTATCCCGCACCACCGACGCTTCAAACCGCGCGTCCCCTTTCAGCAGGTTGTCCAGTTCGGAAATGCCTGCGCCCATATCCTGACCCTCGGCGCTGATCTGCAGATCAAACGCCCCGGTCAGCGCGCTGCCTTTGCCCGCCACTTTAATCTGCGCCGCCCCGGACAGGGGCCGCCCCACCAGACCAGACAGCCGTGACAGTTCAGCCATCTGTGCCTCGACCCGCCCCCCCATTTCAAGTGCATTGTCCAGCCCTGCAATTCGTCCTGACACAAAAGCCGAATAATCCTCCCCCACCAGATTTAGCTTGGGCAATGACAGGCCGCCCTGGCCTTCCTGCCAGAACAGCTCGGCGTCGCCCCAGATCACGCTGCCCAGCGCGCGGGAAAGGGCGGCATTATTAGGCTCCAACCCCTCGCCGGAAAACTTTAAGGTGCCGCTGACCTGCCGCGCGCCCGCGACCCGCGCAATCCGGCCCAATCCGGTAAGCGACAAGGTGCTGGCGCGAAAATCAGGCCGATCCAGCCCTGTTAGTGACACATCTGCGGTCCAGCCTTCGCCTTTTGCCGCATCATAGCCCAGTGTCAAATCAGCGCGATTCACTTTGACGGGCAGTTCCGTGGTCAACGGCAGCAAGACGGCGCTGCCGTCCGGGGCGGCGATTTGCCCCGTCAGATTGAACCGCTCTGGCAAACCATCGGCAGCCAAAACCAATGCACCATTCAGGCGCAAGGATTTTGCCGTTACATCCAGTGTTGCCAGATCAAGCCGCCCGTCCGGCCACCGCCGCCCTTGGGCCTTCAGTGCCACCGCATTGCCAAAAAATTCGGCGTAGTCGGGCAAAAACAGTGGCGCCAGATCGCCCGCAAGATCGGTATTAAACGCAATCGCACCATCGACTTGTCCGGTCAGCTGTACCTTTCCCGCCAGACGATCAACATCATCCGTCGTCAGCGCAATATCCGCTGAAAAATCCGAAATTGGCCCCGAGCCCTGCACTGACAGCGCCGCCGAAGGCAGCCCGGGCAATCCCAGCACGATGGCCGCAATCCCGCCCACCTCTTCGCGGGCCTGCAAATCAATCGTCAAAACCTGACCCGCGTTTGAATAACTGGCGGTCAGTTCCACCTTGCCCGCAGGTCCGGAATCGGTGCGTTCGATCAGCAGGGTTCCTTGCCCCTCTCCCCCCACCAACGAAAGTGCCGCTTCAATCCGTCCTTCGATCAGCGTGCCCAAAACTGGCGCACCCAACACAATCCGGTCCGCTGCAACCTTGTCGATTTGCACGGACACGGGCAGGTCCGGCAGAGAGAAACTGCCCGCCTCAGGAAGTGGTGCAGCAGGATCAGCAATGGGCAGCCGATCCAACACAATCTCTGCTGCCGTCAGTTGGTTCACCGTTACCTGCCCGGAAAACAGATCGGTTCTGCTCCAATCCAGCGTGATATCCCGCAGCGTCAGCCAGATGCCCTCACCATCAGCAATGGTCAGTTCCTTCACCGTGGCCTGCGACGACAGCGCGCCTGCAAACCCCGTCACCACAACCTTGCGCCCAACGGCGGAAAAGCTGTCTTCCAGAAAAGCGGTCAGATAATCGCGATCACTGGTTTGGGCCAACGCCTGCACTGGCAACAGCATAACCGCCAGCATGATCCCAAGCCGTCCCATCAAAACGCCTGCCCCAGACCAACGTAAACCTGCAACCCACCGCCCGTGCTGCCCCCTACCGGCACAGCCAAATCCAGCCGGATCGGCCCGACAACGGTGGCATAGCGAATACCCAGTCCCGCCCCCGCGTGCCAATCCCCCGCCCCACTTTGGCCCGCCACCCCGACCGATCCCATATCCAGAAACCCGACAAGGCCCAGATTGTCGCCCACCCGTACACGCGCCTCAACCGAAGCCCCAAGAAACTGCGTGCCGCCGGTCTGGTAAACCACACTCGACGAATCGGTCAGCACATTGACCCCAAGGGATTGATAGGGCTGCCCCCGCACCGTGCCCCCGCCGCCAGAATAAAACAGATAATCCCGCGGCGTGCCTGCCAATCCGGCCCCCAACACTGCGCCGCCCTGCACCCGGGCAGCCAAAACAAACCGCTTGTCCTCGCCTAACGCCTTGTAGCCGCGCGCATCAAACTTCAGCCGCGCGCCACTCTCGGTAATGCCAAATCCGATAAATGGTTTCGCCTCGGCCTCAAGGTAAAATCCCTTTTTGGCATCGGTTTTGCTGTCGCGCCTGTCCCAGATTGCCCCAAGTGGCAAGGACAACGTGCGGTAGGTCTGCGTTCCGGAAGGATCGGTGATTTTCGAATATTCATACTCAAACCCCACCGTCGCCAGCAATTCCTTGGAAAATACCCGCGTCAGTTTCATTGAAACGCTGAACACATCAGCGCGGTAATCCGCCTCGTCCAGCCGCTTTATCCCCACCCCGAAGCTTAGCGTCGTGTCGGCGGTGAATGTCGCAGGCCGGTCCAGCGTAACACCCAACCCATAGTCAACCCCGCCAGACTGCACGCCGATGTTCAAAATCTCGCCGCTGATGGTCAGCCGTTCCGCCCCGCCAAACAGATTGCGATGCAGCCATGATCCGTTCAGACGCAGCCCGTCAAAGCTGGCAATTTCCGCTCCAAAACTATAGCGCCGCCGCTTTTCTTCGACCACCGTTGCGGTGATGCCCAGCAGATCGGGCGGCGTGACGGCCGTGTCCTCGGTCAGCGTCACCGATTTGAACACTCCCGTCCGGCGCAGCCGCGCTGCGGCGCGATCCAACGCATCGGGGTCAAAAACTGAGCCTTCGGGCAGGCCCGCAATCGCGCGAATACGCCGCACGCGCATCCGCTCTTGCCCCTTTATCACCAGCTGCCCGAACCGCAGCTTTGGTCCGGGGTCCAACACAATTTCCGCCGACAGTTTTGCCGCCGCATGGTCTGCCGACAAATCCTGCGATGCGGTATTCGCCAAGGCATGGCCACGCTTGCGCCATCCATCCACGCCCGCCCCGACGGCCTCTAAGATCACACCGCTTTCAGCCGTCTTTCCAACAGCAAACCCACTGGGCAATTCGGTTCGTTTCGCCAAAGGTGCCAACCTGGCCTGCGAAAAAGAAAACCTCGGCCCCGGATCAACTCTGACGGTAATGCGGGAAATCCGTGCCGGAGCATCCAACGGCGCAATATTGGCCGCCTCGGCCCCATCGACGTAAACGTGGATCACCCCGGAATAATATCCCCGCGCATATAATGCGTTCAACAGCCCGGCATATTCCGCCCGTGCATCCGCAAACAAATCCTGCGCGTCAACCGCCCCGCTTTTTTGCGATGCGAGTAAAATCGACGCGGCCCGCAGGTCTTTGACCAACCCCTTTGGCGCGCCGTTTACGGTAAACTCGACACCTTCAAACGCAAAAGCTGCCGTGCTTGCCCATAAGAACAGCGCAATAATGCCTCCACCAATGCGGCCAAAACGGCGGGTCGAGACACAAGCCATAGCTTCTCCGTTCAGGTATCGCCACACTATGCCGCCTTGACCTGCAAAGGGCAATGCAACCAAACTCCAGCCCCTGCGTTGACAGGCATCGCAGACATCTTTCCGCCCTCGCTTGACCTTTGCCCGGTTTGGTAGGAAGTCTGCTGATCAACGCGCCACCCTTAAAGAGGTTCCCATGCCCTATGTCGCTGCCGAAAATCGTTACGATCGCATGGTGTATCGCCGCTGTGGCAAGACCGGGCTGATGCTGCCCGCCATTTCCATCGGGTTGTGGCACAACTTTGGCTATGACACGCCGCATGATACCAAACGCGCGATCTGCCACGCGGCGTTTGATCATGGCATCACCCATTTCGATCTGGCCAACAATTATGGCCCGCCCGCCGGTTCGGCGGAAGAAGCATTCGGCGATATTCTAAAGACCGATTTCAAACCCTACCGGGATGAGATGATCATTTCATCCAAGGCAGGCTATCATATGTGGGGCGGGCCTTATGGCGAATGGGGGTCACGCAAATATCTGATCGCGTCGTGTGATCAAAGCCTGAAACGCATGGGGCTGGAGTATGTCGACATCTTTTACTCGCACCGGTTTGATCCCGACACGCCCTTGGAAGAAACCATGGGTGCGCTCGATCATATCGTGCGGTCCGGTCGCGCGCTTTATGTCGGCATATCCAGTTACAACAGCCAACGCACGCGTGAGGCGCATGCCATTCTGAAACAGCTTGGCACGCCCTGCATCATCCATCAGCCCAGCTATAACATCCTGAACCGCTGGGTCGAAACGGATGGACTGAAAGACACGCTTGCCGAACTCGGCATGGGGTCAATCGCGTTTATCCCTCTGGCCCAAGGCATTCTGACCAACAAATACCTCAAAGGCATTCCCGAAGGGTCACGCGCGTCGCAGGGCAAGTCGCTTGATCCGGCAGTGATCACCCCTGCTGCAATCGAGTCGGTGAAATCGCTGAACACCATGGCACAGGCGCGTGGGCAAACTCTGGCGCAAATGTCGCTGGCGTGGGTGCTGCGCGGTGGCGGCATCACCTCGGCGCTGATCGGCGCGTCAAAACCGGAACAGGTGATAGATTGCGTCGGCGCGATCCAAAATCTCGACTTCACCGCCGATGAACTGGCGCAGATCGACCACATCGCTGAACAAAAAGACATCAACCTCTGGGCCAAATCGTCGAACGACTAAACTGGCCCCGGTATTTCATCTTGGCTTAAATACCTCCCCGCGGAGCGGCCAGCTTTTCAGCAATCCGGGCGGTCGAAATACCGGTGTAGGGTGTGCCTTCAGGCGCACCACTACCCGGATTAGGCTTTCACGCTGCTGGTCACATAGTTGCAAGACAAATCACTTGATGACAAAGACCAACTCCACCCCAGCGGATTGAACACCATTCCTTTGCGATCCACCGGGTCCAGCCCGGCCTTTCGCAGCAGATCATACAGCTCATCCGGCGTGATGAACTTGGCCCAGTCATGCGTGCCCTTTGGCAGCCACCGCATCACCCACTCCGCCCCGACAATCGCCATGACAAAGCTTTTGGGGTTCCGGTTCAGGGTTGAACAGATCATAAGTCCTTGGGGTTTCAACAAACTCTTGCAGGCTGTCAAAAACACCAACGGATCGGCGACATGCTCAACGACCTCCATATTCAAGACCACATCAAACTGTTCGCCCGCCGCCGCCATGACTTCGGCGGTTGTGTGGCGATAGTCTATTTTTAACCCTGCGCCTTCGGCATGCACCTGCGCCACCGGGATGTTGCGCGGGGCGGCATCTGCACCCACCACATCCGCCCCCAGCCGCGCCATGGGTTCCGAAAGCAATCCACCGCCACAGCCAATATCCAAAATACGTAACCCTTTGAAAGGGTTAGGCAGGGTCAAATCCCGATCAAACTCTGCCGCGATTTGGGCAGTGATGTAATCCAACCGGCAAGGGTTCAGCATATGCAGCGGCTTGAACTTGCCATTCGGATTCCACCATTCGGCGGCCATCGCTTCAAACTTGGCAACTTCGGCGGGGTCAATTGTACTGGTCATACCCATCGGAACTCCTTGCACCCCAACGTTTGGCGGGGCAATCTTGCCTTGGTATATAGGATGGTTATGGATCAAAGATCAGGCCAAAAGCGCGCAGTCGATTTTCTTTACCCGCCGGTCGACCCTTTCGATCAGCGTGTGATGGATATGGGCGATGGCCACCGTATCTATGTCGAGCAATGCGGCAATCCAAACGGCATTCCAGTGCTGGTTCTGCACGGCGGCCCCGGTGGCGGTTGCAGCCCGGCGATGCGGCGCTATTTTGATCCTGCGGTGTATCGTGTGGTGCTGTTTGATCAACGCGGATGCGGCCGGTCCCGCCCGCATGCCACGGTTGAAAACAACACAACATGGCATCTTATCAAAGACATAGAGGCGATCCGCACGGTGCTGGGGATAGAGAAGTTCATTCTGTTTGGCGGCAGTTGGGGGGCAACGCTTGCGCTGGTCTATGCCATTTCCCACCCCACCCACGTGCGCCAACTGGTGCTGCGCGGCGTGTTTTTATCGATGCGATCCGAGCTTGATTGGTTTTACGGCGGCGGGGCCGGCGCGTTTTTTCCCGATCTTTGGGCGCGCTTTGTCGCACCCATTCCTGAAGAGGAACGCGGTGATCTGATCGCCGCCTACCACCGCCGCTTGTTCAGTGGCACGCTGGCCGAGGAATCCAACATGGCGCGGATCTGGGCCAATTGGGAAAATGCGCTTGCTTCGGTGCATAATGACGGCCCCTTGGGAGAAAGCCCGTCAGAATACGCCCGCGCTTTTGCCCGGCTGGAAAACCACTATTTCGTCAACGGTGGTTTCTTGGCATGTGACGGCTGGATTTTACAGCAAAAACATAAGATTGCGCATATCCCTGCGGTCATTGTTCAAGGCCGCTATGA
>JAYUHO010000292.1:0-10546 GCA_043766915.1 Cypionkella sp. | reverse complement strand
CCATTGTCGCCCACCAACCCCAAGGCCTGACCCGGCATCACATCCAGCGACACGCCTTTCAACGCGTGCACACCGGAATACCATTTGTGCAGGTTGCGCACGGATATGATCGGGGTTTCGGGTGTCATTTCTCACCCTCCACCTTCATCGCGCGGCCGCGTTTGCGCAGCCACGAATTGCCGACCACCGCCAAAATGGTCAGCGCGCCCACCGCGAATTTGAACCAGTTGCTGTCGACTTGGCTCATCACCATGCCATTATCTATCACACGGATCAGCACGGCCCCGATGATACCGCCGATGATCGACCCGATACCCCCCGCCAGCGCCGTGCCGCCAATCACCGCCGCCGCCACCGCCTGCAATTCCAGCCCTTCGCCGATAGATGGCAACGGTGACCCCAACCGCAGCACTTGAATCAATCCGGCCAATCCGGCGAGAACCGAGCAAATCATAAAACACGCGATTTTCACCTTGTTGGCAGGTATCCCCAGCGCTTCGGCTGCCGGTAAATAGCCGCCCGTCGCGCGCACCCAATTGCCGAAATTGGTTTTGGCCAGCAGCAGGCTGATCAGGATCGAAATCCCTACAAACCACAGAAACGAAGCACGAAACAAATCACCGGGGCCGACATAGCTGATGAACAAATGCTCGGGGATCAGGTCCATATTCAACCGGGGTGGAAAGCCGCCCGAGATTACCACTGTCAATGACCGCGCCATGAACAGCATGCCCAAAGTGGTGATAAAGGACGGAATGGCAAACTTGATCGTGATCCAGCCGTTCAGAAATCCGATAAACGCGCTGACGAGCAGGCCCACCCCCGTGGCAGGCCAAAACCCCCAGCCACCTACCATCATCACTGCCATCGTCATCGGCATCAGCGCAAACACCGATCCCACAGACAAATCAAATTCGCCGCAGATCATAAGCAGGGTCACGCCCACCGCCACCAGCCCAACCTCGGGCAAATAGCCCAGCATGCCGCGCAGGTTATCATAGCTGAGGAAAACCATGTTTGAGCGGGCTTGAAAAAAGATCACCAAGAGCAGCAGCAGCAAACTGGCCGCCATTTCGGGTTTTTGTAGCGAGAGTTTCAATAAACGACGCATCAAAGCAATCCTTTCAGGAAAATCCCCGGCGAAGGTAGCCTCGCCGGGGTACGTAGACTAAAGCGCGCTTAACGCATGCCCTTTGCCGACATTTCCATGATCGCATCGACCATATCAGGCGTCACAATGCCTTGGCCGGTATCAATATCGGATGGGGCAAGGCCGATGGTTTTGGCCAGATACACCTCCATCACCGGCATAAAGCCTTGCATGTAGGGTTGCTGATCAACCTGCACCTGCACATAGCCGGCTTTCATCTGCTCCAATACTTCGGGCACCAGATCAAAGCCGCCCAGCAGCACTTTGCCGGGGGCGACGCCGCGGTCCGCCAACACGCGGGCCACACCAGCATGCCAGAAACCAGTGTCAAAATAGGCGTTGGTTTCGGGGTTCGCCAACAGATACGCGCCAACCCGGTCACTGACCACGGCAAGATCGGTGCCGGAATCAATGCGTTCGTATTTGATATCGCGGGTTGGGTTGGCGGCGATGTATTCATCCATGAAATTCATCACACCCAGCGCGCGCTGTTCTGACCAGTTCTGACCGGGCGCAGACACACCCACCAACACCCGGATCGGGCCATCCGCCGGGAAATTCGCCGATTGCGCGCGGCCCAGTGATTTGCCAGCCGCCACAAAACCCTGCCCGATAAAGGCCTGCCGCGCGTTGCCCGCAGCGCCGTCCAGATCATCGACGTTTGATGCGATCACGATCACACCGGCATCGCGCGCGCGCTTGATCACATCGTCAAACGCGGCGTTATCCACGATGGATGTGATCAGCGCATCAGGCTTGCGCGCCAAAGCGGCTTCCATATTCGCGACTTGTTCCTGCACCGAGCCATCGGTTTGCACATAAACCATCTGGCAGGTGGCCGCGACCTTGGCGCAGGCATCTTCATAGCCCTTTTGCACCGCTTGCCAGAACGTGTTCGACGATCCCGAATGCACGGTGAACGCGATGTCCAGCGTGTCTTGTGCCAGTGCGGCAGTTGAAACCGTCGAAAGCATCGCGGCAATGGCCAGTCTTCTGAAGTTCTTCATCATTTGCTCCTCCCATGAAGCGGTTTGCGGCCTTGTCAGACCGTCGTTGCGTCGGATAATCTTCGCGACGTTGTAAAAGCCCGATCCAGATCGGGATGCAGTTCCATCCCCAATCCCGGCCCGGGCGGAACCGTAATCATGCCGTTTTTGATCGTGGGCAAAGCTGTGACCAGATCGCGATACCAGCCCTTGTAAAACGCCCGGACGCTTTCCTGCACCAACGCATTGGGTGCGTTCAGCGACAGATGGGTGCTGGCACACAGCACCACGGGGCCGGTGCAATCATGCGGGGCCACGGGCAGATGCCATGCCTCGGCCATCGAGGCGATTTTGCGCGCCTCGGATAGCCCGCCGCACCAACTTAGGTCCATCATCACCACGCCCGCCACGCCGGTTTCCAACAGATCGCGAAAGCCCCAGCGTGACCCGAGGGTTTCTGACGCTGAAATCGGCGCGGTTGATACATCGGCATAGCGTTTCAGGCTGGACAGACTGTCCATCCTGATCGGGTCTTCGTGCCAGAAGGTCTGATAGGGGGTCAGCGCCCGGGCGATTTGCATGGCGGGCAGCAATTGCCACAGCCCATGAAATTCGACCATGATATCCATTTTATTGCCCACCGCGCGGCGGATTTTATCGAACGGTTCCAGCGCCTTGTTGATATCCGGGGCCGATATATACTGCCCGCGCGATTCCTCCGCCGCCCCGTCAAACGGCCAGATCTTCATCGCGGTAATGCCGTCTTCCAACAGCGAATGGGCCAGTTCATCGGCGCAGTGCAGAAAGCCATTCAGATCATCATAATCACTGATTTGGCCAAGGCCGTAGTTAGCCGTGACTTGCCCCGAGGTTTTCTTAACATAATCGGTGCCCGCACAGGTGTTGTAGGTGCGTATCTCGCGCCGGGTAAAACCGCCCAACACCTGCGCGATGGGCTGGCCGGTCGCTTTGCCAAAAATATCCCACAACGCGATGTCAAAGGCCGAATTGCCGCGCACCTCGGCACCGGAGGATCGAAAGCCCAGATAGCCCACAAGATCAGCCGACAGTTTGTCTATTTCCAGCGGATCGCGCCCAATCACCCTTGGCGCGATATAGTCATGCACATGCGCTTCAACCGTGCTTGCCCCGAAAAACGTCTCACCCAACCCGATCAATCCCTGATCGGTGTGAACCTGCACCCAGATCAAGTTGGGGCGTTCAGCAATCCGGATGGTTTCCAAAGCCGTGATTTTCATCGTCTACGACAGCCCGGCGGTCAGTAACGCCCGCACACTTTCGTCAAAATGCTGCGACATCGACGCCACCGCCTGCTGCGGATCACTTGCCGCGACAGCGCGGGCAATGTCGCCATGGGTGGCCAACATCAGATCGCGCGAGGCCTGCGTGGGCCGGCTTTTCCAGCCTATGGGCCAGGTTTGCCGGGTAATGCCCTGAAATGCGCCAATAATCAGCGTGAACACCGGATTGCGCGAGGCTTGGGCAAGCAGCAAATGAAAGCTAAGATCCAATTCCATCAGCCGGGCTGGATCATCAACCGCGTGGCTCATCGCCTGAGCCAGCGCCAAAAGATCGGTCGCCTCGGTATCGCTGCGCCGGATTGCCGCCAGCGTGACGATGCGCGTTTCAATCGTGCGGCGCACGTCATAAATCTGTTGCACGTTGATCTGGTCAGTATGGACGCCATGTTCGATCATCAGCGACATCGCACCATGATCTAATGCCGCCACTGCCGCGCGTTTACCGGTTGCCAGATCAATGATCCGCATCGCCGCCAGTGACCGAAACGCTTCACGCACCACGGTGCGCGATACGTTCAGCTCTTTCGACAGGCTTGCCTCAGACGGCAAACGGTCGCCCGGCATCAGATCATTGTCACGAATATGCCGCGAAATAGCACCTATCGCGTCGCTGACCAAGCCACCGGAACTTTGATTTTCCAACCGAATCCCCCAATACCTGTATGATAGGTTTGTCAGTTATGGTTTATAGAAATGCGTAAAGCGACCGTCAACAGATTTTCCGGGACTGCGCCGCTGGCTTGGTTACCTCGGTGCCGAAACGTGCACGCGGATCAGAGCTAACGGTTCAGGCGCAAGGCATCCTGTTGCCCCGATCCTGGGTTTATCGCCCCCCCGTATGGAAATGGCACGGCATGTCAGCAGGCAGGCCGGCGTTGCATGCCCTTGTCGCCACGCATTCGCTGCCCTGCAGTGGGACCGGGGTGTTTGTGTTTATCTTGGCACAGAGCCGAACGGTAAGGCTGCGCCAATTGGGCAAGCAAACGCTGGGATATCGCCGCCGGGATTCGTTGGCAATCGCGGCCAAGACCATTTGGGGCGGGCCGGTTTGGTCAGTCCTTCGCTTGGGTAAACCGCGCGACTTCTTCTTTCAGGATGGGCGCGGCAAGGGTCATCGAATGGATGCCCATGATCGTGGTCAGTTCGATCACTTCCAGAATTTCGGCCTGTGTTGCCCCGGCGCGCAGGGCGTTCTGGATATGGCGGCGCACGCCCGGCCCGTGCAGATGGGTTGTCGCTGCGTTGATCGCGATGAAGATCATCTCTTTGTATTTCTGTTCCAGCGGCCCCTTGCGCTGTGGCACGGCGCGGAAAGCCAGAAACGCCTCCAGATAGTCAGGGTCCATTTCCTGCATCAGATCCCACATCGGGTTCCAGTCGCCAGTGGCGCGCTGGGCATCGGTGTTCGGATAGGATTTGGCATCGGTCATCGGATCACCCTCCACGGTGTTTGAAACTGTCGCGGCGGAACGAATAAAGCGCGGTTGGATCAACAGCCACATCAATGACGGCGGGCTTGCCGCAGACCAGCGCCGCCTCGATCGCCTCGGCCATACCTGCCAAGGTATCGGCCCGAAAGCCCGCAGCGCCGTAAAGTTCCGCCAGTTTATCAAACGGCGGGCTGCTGATGTCGGCCCCGATATAGCGACCGCCAAAGAAATCGCGCTGATAGGCTTTTTCCGCCCCCCAGCATTTATTGTTCATCACGATTGTCACGGTGTTGATGCCATGATCGACCGCCGTGCTCAGTTCCGATACCGTCATGCCAAAGCCGCCGTCGCCCATCAGGCTGATCACCGGGCGGTCTGGCTGCGCCAGTTTCACGCCCAACCCGCAAGCAAAGGAAAAACCTACCAGCCCGAAATCCAAGGGCGTGAACAGGCTTTTGGCCTGCCAATAGTTCAGCGCATCGGTTGCCTGCAAACACAGCGTGCCCGCGTCCATGGTGATGGCCGCAGCCTGCGGCAGCACATCGCGCAAGGTTTTGAACAGGCCGGATGGTTGGATCAGGGCGGTGTCAATCACCGCATCGGCGTCACGTTTGGCCAGATAGGCGCTGCGTTCGGCCTTGAAGGCGGCGGTCCATTGATCGGCCAGCTTCCGGTTTTTCAAAACACCGATTGCCGCCACCAGCTGCATGGCTGCCGTCGGTGCATCGGCCCAGATACCGATTTCAACCGGGAAATGGCGGCCAATGGCGGTGGGATCCAGTTCTACATGAATGATTTTCGCGTGTTTATTAATGTTATCATACGTATAGAAGGTGGCGTTAAAGCCGATTCTTGTGCCAAGCGCCAGGATCACATCCGCCTCGCGCGCCAGCCGTGACGCGACGATATTGCCACGCGGCCCCATCTGGCCTGCGTTCAGGGGATGGCCAAACGGGATCGCATCGCCGTGCCCCGGTGAGGTGACGATGGGGCAGTTCAGCGCCTCGGCCAAGGCCAGCGCCTGCGCGTGGCCTTCGGTATTCTTGATGCCACCGCCTGCGATGATCACCGGGCGCACAGCGCCCGCCAGAAGCGCCGCCGCCTGATCAATCGCCGA
Organism: Cypionkella sp.; assembly: GCA_043766915.1. Lineage (GTDB taxonomy): Bacteria > Pseudomonadota > Alphaproteobacteria > Rhodobacterales > Rhodobacteraceae > JANNAT01. Next base: position 4,541 of record JAYUHO010000292.1, on the reverse strand, counting down.
TTGCGCCCCTGCGGGAACCGTTTGCGACCGGTAAGCCTGCGGGCGTTGCGGCGCAGGATACTCTGCCGACGCCGACAGCACATCGCGCGGCAGGTTCAGTTGCACCGGGCCGCGGCGGGGCGTCATGGCCATCCGAAACGCCTCACGGAACATTTCTGGAACGCGGTCGGCACTGGTGGCGGTCCATGTCTTCTTGGTCACCGGCTTGAACAGCGCCTGCTGGTCAACCTCTTGAAACGCATCGCGGTAAAGATGCGCCGACGATATCGCCCCCGCAATCGACACCACGGGCGAAAATGCCGCCGCCGCCTGCGCAAGACCTGTCACCAGATTGGTCGCCCCCGGCCCGTTTTGCCCGGCCAAGATCACCCCCGCCCGCCCACTGGCGCGGGCATACCCGTCAGCCATATGGGTGCCGGTACGTTCATCATGCACGCCGATAAATGAGATGTCGCGGGCGTCATACAGCGCATCGAACATCTCCATCGTGGCCGACCCGATCAGGCCAAACACATGTTTGACCTCTTCGGTCTGCAAGGCCGCAACGGCCGCCTGTCCGCCGGTCATCGTCTTCATGCTGTGGGTCCGTTCATGGGTAGCCGTTCTTCGGTGCAGTTCAGAAAGCCCAGGATGGGTTGAAGGAAAAGGTCTGGCCGCTCGATCAGCCCAAGGTGCTGCAGGCCCGGCACGATCACCGTTTCAGCCCCTGCGATTTCGGCGGCGATGGCATGCGCCATGGCCGGGGTGCTGCCGCTGTCATGTTCGCAGGTTATCACAAGGGTCGGCATTGTGATCGGTGGCACAGGCCGGATCAACTCGACCACGCCCGCCGCCAGAACCTGCCGGTGGCGGGTGTAATTTTCTGGGTCGTTGGCCAGAACCAAAGCGCGGGTGCTGGCCACCACATCGGGCGCATCTTGCCGGAACTGCGGTGTGAACCAGCGCTCTAAGGTGCTGTCGATGGTCGCTGCAGGTCCGCCCGCGCCGGTCTGGGCGGCGCGTTCCTCGACCAAACGCTGCGCCTTAGGGCTGCGCTCATGCGGTGAGTTCAAGATCACAAGTCCTGCGGTGCGCGACGGATGGTCGATTGCAAAGCGGCGGTTGATCATGCCGCCCAGTGAAAAGCCGATGATGGCGGCGCGGGGGATTTCCAACTTATCCAGCAGGGCCAACAGTTGATCCGACAGCACGGTCAGACTGGGCACAGCCATTGGCAAGGCGCTTTGCCCATGTCCGCATAGATCATAGGTCACAACCCTGTAGTCTTGCGCCAATACAGGCACAAAGCCGTCCCACGTCGCCCGGGTCAGCCCAAGCCCATGCACCAAAACCACAAACGGTGCCCCGGCAGGCCCGGTCAGGTCATATTCCGTTCCAGTCTTGCTGCGGGCCAACGGCTACACTCCCGCCGGATTGTCAACGTCACGGCCCATTTCGCGCAGGTCTTCATAGCGGTCGCCGATGCGGTGCAACGGATGCCCGCCAATGGACGCGCCAAGGGCCACGATAATCTCATCCTCCGCCGGGGCATCTGGCACGGTCAGATGGATGGTCTGATAATGCGACCGCCGCCCGCCATCATCCTTGTCCATCAACGGGATCATCAGCGAACAGCCCGCAGCCCCGCGCGTGTTGGTGAACACCAGATACGTCTTGGCCTGCACCGCATCGCGGAACTGATTGCCGAACCACAGCGAATGGGTCAGCGCCTGGGCATGTTCAATCTCGCCGCCTATGCCAACGACAGACGCTTTGCCGTACCCTTCCAGCTTATCCCCCGTCACATCCAAAATCATGCCCGTCAGCAGTTTGCCAACCTCGGGGCAGACATCGCGCACCTCGGGGCGCAGATTTTCTACCCAGCCGCGCCCGAACCACGGGTTACGGATGATCGCCAACGCAGCAACCAGTTTGGTGGGGGTGGGCACAGCCTTGCCCCCTTCGATGCGGGTGGTCTGGATTTGTAGCAGGGTTCGACGGATTTCGGCGGGCATGGGGTTCTTTCAGCAAAAAAAAAGGGCGCGTTCAGGCAAAAGCGGGCATGACTTCACTGCAGAACAGCTCTAACGAGCGTTTTTGTTCGGCATGCCCCAAGCCAAGGCTGGCATAGTAAATGAATTCATCCACGCCAAGGGCCTCATAGAGTTTCAGCTTGGCAATAACCTCATCCGGGGTGCCGAACATCAGATTGCGCGTCAACATTTCCGGCTGATATTCTGCCCGGTTGCCAAGTTGGTCCAGGGGGATGCTTTTGGGAAACCCGTTGACGACGTCGCCAAGGTTCTTGAACAAGTTTTCGAATTGCGACAGCACCCGCTGCAGCGCGGTTACCGGAACCATCCAGTCTTCCTTGCGGTCATAAACCACCGTGTGGCGCATCATCGCCATGATCGGGCGTTTGCAACCGGGGTTTTCCTGCATCGCCGTGTCTAAGCGGCCCATGTATAATTCCGCCTCAGACATTTCACGCGTCAGGGGCCAGGACATGATGTTGCAGCCGTTCTTGACTGCGTAATCGTAGGTCATTGGCGCCCGCGCCGCGACCCAGACCGGCACTTCGGCCTGCAGCGGTTTGGGGCAAGAGGTTGAGGTGGGAAACGACCAGCTCTCGCCCTGATGCGCATAATCGCCTTTCCACAGCGCGCGCACCACCGGCAGCATTTCTTGCATGTAACGCCAAGCATCGGGCTGTTTCAGCCCCGGATGCATGCGGTCAAATTCACGCTGATAGGCGCCTGATCCGATGCCCAGTTCCAGCCGCCCGCCGGAAATCAGATCAATAAACGCCGCCTCACCGGCCACCCGGATCGGATGCCAATAGGCGGCGGCGACACAGGCCGTGCCAAGACGGATGCGGTCGGTATGATTGGCCCACCACGCCAGCAGTGAAAACGGATTGGGCGCGATGGTCATTTCCAGCGCGTGGTGTTCAGCGGACCAGACGATGTTGAAGCCACCCCGATCTGCCATCTGCACCATTTCAAGCGTGTGGCGGGCCACATCCTGCATCGAAATGCTGTCGTCGATCCGCTCCAGATTGATGGCGAGTTGAAATTTCATGTGTTCGTCTCCTCAGCGCGCAACGAATTGGCTGCCCAGTGTTGCGTCAGATGTGTTGATCCAGACCGTTTTCGGCCGGGTGTAATCGTAAACCGCCTGAAAGCCGCTTTCGCGGCCATAGCCCGATGTTTTCATCCCACCAAATTCAGCAATCGGTGACACGGCGCGGTACGTGTTGACCCAGACGATTCCGGCTTTTACCGCCTTGACCATGCGCAACTGTCGCGCGCCGTCGCGGGTGAAAATACCTGCGGCCAGCCCGTGTTCGGTTTGATTGGCCAGCCGGATGGCGTCGGCCTCGTCCGTGAACCGCAACACGCTTAGAACCGGGCCAAAAAGTTCGGTATCGACGATGTGCAGGTCGGGGCTGGGGCAGTCGATGATCGTCGGTTCGTAAAACCGGCCCGCCCCCGCCAGACGTTTGCCGCCACACAGAATGCGCCCGCCTTCAGTCACAGCGCGGGCCACCTCGCGCTCGATACACTCCAGTTGGCCTTGGGTGCAGATCGGCCCCATCTCGGTGTCGTCGGCCAAAGGATCGCCAATCCTGATCTGGCCTGCGAGGCCAACCATCCGTATTAGAAAAGCATCGGCAATCGTGTCTTGTAACAGCAGCCGCGAACCTGCCACACAGCTTTGCCCGGTGGCCCCGAAGATGCCGGAAATCGCACTGTTTACGGCACTTTCCAGATTGGCGTCTTCAAACACGATGATCGGGGATTTACCGCCCAGCTCCAGCGAGACTTGCGCGAAGTTATGGGTGGAATTGGTCAATATCTGCCGCGCCGCCCCCGGCCCGCCCGTAAAGGACACCCGCGCCACCAGTTTGTGCGAGGTCAGCACCCGCCCACACGGATCGCCATGGCCGCTGATAATGTTGACCACACCGGGCGGAATACCCGCCGCTGCGATCAATGTGCCGAACTCCAACAGCGGGGCTGAGGCATGCTCGGACACTTTCAGAACAACCGTATTTCCCGCGGCCAGCGCCGGGCCGATTTTAACCGCAGACAAGAACAGCTGCGAATTCCACGGCACCACCGCCGCAATCACGCCAAGCGGTTCGCGCCGGGTGAACACAAACATGTCAGGCTTGTCGATTGGCAGGGTGTCGCCATGGATTTTGTCCGCGCACCCGGCAAAGAAGTGGAAGAATTCGGCGATGTATTTCGCCTGCCAGCGGGTTTCTTTCAGCAGTTTTCCGGTGTCGATTGTCTCAACCTTGCCAAAAGCTTCGGATTTCTCCAGCAGCAGATCGGCCAACCGCCGCAAACACTGGCCGCGCTGGGTGGCTGTCATCGCGGGCCACGGCCCCTGATTAAAGGCCCGATCTGCCGCCTGCACGGCCCGGTCGACATCCTCTGCCGTGGCCTCGGGGATCATCGCCCAGACTTTGCCGGTGGTTGGATTGACGCTTTCGAACGCAGCGCCATCACTGGCAGCCACCCATTCGCCATCAATCAGCATCTTGTAGTGTTTCA
>JAYUHO010000291.1:0-10587 GCA_043766915.1 Cypionkella sp. | reverse complement strand
GTTCGGTCCAAGCCATTGTGATCTCCGTTCAGTGTCACAACCGAACAGAATCACAAAGGACTGAATTCACTCAACTAGTTTCGGATCAGACACTTAGGCCAATCAGGTGCAATGCCTTGCAACCCTCAGATCAGGTCTGCCGCACCACCCTGCCTTTTTGCCGCAGGTGTAAAGTTTTGATCATGTAAGTATATCTACTTAAAGTCGGGCCCGCAGTTTGATATGACTGCCACAGATAACCCAAGCCCCCGGATCGGAGACCGCCATGGACGGAAATGACAGCGCAAACGCAGGAAAATGCCCGGTGATGCATGGCGCGGGCAGCCAAACTTCGGCTGCGGTGCGGTCAAACCGGGACTGGTGGCCAAACCAGCTGAACCTGAAAATCCTGCACCAGCACGCGCCCGCGTCCAACCCGATGGGCCAGTCCTTTGACTACGCCGACGCGTTTGAAAAGCTGGACCTGGCGGCGGTCAAGGCCGACCTGACGGCCCTGATGACCGACAGTCAGGATTGGTGGCCTGCCGATTGGGGCCATTACGGCGGCTTGTTTATCCGCATGGCGTGGCATTCTGCGGGCACCTACCGCACGGGCGATGGCCGTGGCGGGGCGGGATCGGGCACACAAAGATTCGCGCCGCTGAACAGCTGGCCTGACAACGGCAACCTTGATAAAGCGCGCCGCCTGCTGTGGCCAATCAAGCAGAAATACGGCGCCAGCTTGTCCTGGGCCGATCTGATGATTTTGGCGGGCAACGTGGCGCTTGACTCGATGGGATTCAAGACCTTTGGGTTTGGCGGTGGCCGGGTCGATGTGTGGGAGCCTGAGGAAGATATCTATTGGGGCAATGAAGACATCTGGCTGGATGACAAACGTTATTCTGGCGAGCGTCAGTTGGAAAATCCGCTGGCGGCGGTGCAGATGGGTCTGATCTATGTTAACCCCGAAGGCCCCAATGGCACACCCGATCCCGTGGCATCGGGCCGCGACATCCGCGAAACATTCGCGCGTATGGCGATGAATGATGAAGAAACCGTCGCCCTTGTCGCGGGGGGGCATACCTTTGGCAAAGCACATGGCGCGGGCGATCCGACATTGGTTGGGGTTGATCCTGAAGGCGCGTCGATTGATCAGATGGGCCTTGGCTGGCGCAACAGCCTTGGCGCGGGTCACGGCGGCCACACCACCACCAGCGGCATCGAAGGCGCATGGAAGCCCAATCCAACGACATGGGACATGGGTTATTTCAAAGTGTTGTTCAAATATGAATGGGACTTGGTGCGCAGCCCGGCAGGCGCGCAGCAATGGCGCGCGCGCAACGTCGCCCCCGAAGACATGGTCGTGGACGCGCATGATCCAGCCGTATTCCATGCGCCCATGATGACCACAGCCGATATGGCAATGCGGATGGACCCGGTCTATGGCGCGATCTCGCGCCGCTATCAGGCTGATCCGGTGGCCTTTGCCGATGCCTTTGCCCGTGCGTGGTTCAAACTGACCCACCGCGATATGGGGCCGATTGTGCGCTATCTGGGCGCGGATGTGCCCACGGAAGAACTGATCTGGCAAGACCCCATTCCGGCTGCGCAGTACGACCCGATTGATGCCGCGGATATTGCCAATCTGAAGGCGAATATCCTGACATCGGGCCTGTCTGTTTCGGCGCTGGTGTCAACCGCCTGGGCCTCGGCATCGACGTTCCGTGGGTCTGACAAACGCGGAGGCGCAAACGGCGCGCGCATCCGGCTTGCGCCGCAAAAGGATTGGGAGGTCAACCAGCCCGCACAACTTGCAATGGTTCTTGCCACATTGGAAGGCATTCAGACGGCGTTCAATGCACGGTCGGGGGCCAAAAAAGTATCGCTGGCTGACCTGATCGTTCTGGGCGGCGGGGTAGCTGTTGAACAGGCCGCCAAGGCCGCAGGCTATAGCGTTGTTGTCCCGTTTACGCCGGGCCGCACGGATGCAACCCAAACGCAAACCGATGTCCACAGCTTTGAATTTCTGGAACCCGGCGCGGACGGGTTCCGCAATTATCTGCGCACAAAATACACCTTGTCCGCCGAAGAGTTGCTGGTCGACAAAGCCCAGTTGATGACACTGAGCGCGCCTGAAATGACCGTTCTGGTTGGCGGGTTGCGGGTATCGGGGGCCAATGCGGGCGGGGCCGCGCACGGCATGTTCACCAACCGCCCGCAGATGTTGACGAATGACTTTTTCGTCAATGTGCTGGACATGCGCACGGCTTGGGCCCCGGCCTCGGCAATGGCGGATGTGTTCGAGGGCCGCGATCGCTCAACGGGCGCTGTAAAGTGGACAGGCACGCGGGTTGATCTGGTGTTCGGGTCAAACTCGCAATTGCGGGCCATTGCCGAGGTTTATGGTGCTGCGGACGGGGCTGCGCTGTTTGTGACAGATTTCGTGGCCGCATGGACCAAGGTGATGATGCTGGATCGATTTGATTTGGTCTGAGCGACAAACGCACCTCGCCCCGGCGCAGGCCGGGGCCTCACCTGCTAAGATGTAGTTGGCGCCACCGCTTGATGGTTTCACTGCACTGCCGGCGCGGTGCAGTTGCTTCGTGCGTAAAGTCCTGAAAACGCTATACTGGAGCGTTTTCGCCCCGGCGCAGGCCGGGGCCGGACTTTACCCAATCAGCGGCCCGGACCGACCATAGGTTGCGTCATAATGCCGACGCAGCCGTTGCAAAGCGATGCGCAGCACGACCTTACCCGACCGCGCCGCCCAGCCCAGCCGCTGTTCTGCCGTCTCGACGCCTTCCAGAAAACAGCACACCCGCAAAGCCACATCGCCCAAACCCGGCCCCAGATCGCGCAAGGCCGCCGCAACCCGGTCGCGGGCTGCGCGCGGGCCTTCTGGCATTCCACTGTCAGACCGATACCCCCCCCGATCGGACCCCGTCAAAAACCGCTCCCAGTTTTGCGCTATCCTTGGCCCCATCTGCGCCAGTTCAAAATCTTCCCGCAACCGCTCGGCAGCGACCACCAAATCCTGCTCGAGGAACAACTTGCCATCCTTCTCGCGCCGCCGCCCCAGCACCGCCACCGGGCTTTCCGCCAGATTATAGCGGATGCGGCGCGGGCCTTCGTCTGCCGACCCATCTGGGGTGTCCCACGCGCGGGGCGAATCGCCAAACACAGCTGGCGCTTCGGCCAAGCCAGCCGCCCCGTCGTTGTCCATCATCCGCCGCAACGCCTCGCGTCCGGCGGATGTAATTTCATACTGCGCCACCCGCCCCGGTTTGCGGCACACAATCCAGTCCTTCAGCGCAAAGGCCTGCGCCACCACCCTGTCTACCACGCCTGTGCGCGCGGTGCGCCCATCGGGAAATTCGCGCATCACCACGGCCTTTTCCATATCCGGCGCAATCGCCAGAACCGACCCAGGCTCTGCCAGACGGCGCAGAATTAGCCTGCCTTCGGCGTGAATGGTGGCCTCATCTGCGATAAGATTTTGCGGGCGAAGGTGTGCCGTCATCGTGGGGTCATCCTTTTTGGCTGAGTGGTGGTGGGCTTTGGCCGCCAAAAAAAGCAGCGCGGCCAAAGCTTCATCGACAAGCGGATCATCGCGGCGCCCTTCATAGCGCCGGATCAGCCGCATGACCGTTGAGGCATGCATCCCGTCGCGCCGCGCCAAAGCGCGCAGCGAGACGCCGTCTTCGGTATGGTCAAGATACAGCCGCACCGCACCGGGCAGCCAACCGGGAAGATGCGACAGCACGGACAGATTGGGGTGCAACGGGGATGTCTGCATCGGGCGGATCTGCATATGAACGAGGGGAGTCAAACTGGCGCAGGGTGTCTTGGTTTCGGAAACGTTAACAACCCTGCCGTGCATTGCTTACCCAATCGTTAATACATGAGGCTTTTGCAATAATTGTTTCTAAATCCTAAACAATGCCGCAAGGCCGCGCGCGCTCGAAACCGGGTTTAGGCAACGCCCGGTTGTATTGCCCTAAGGTGGTGCTTCATCGATTGGAGAATGCCATGACCGATTTTCGTTCCCTGCTGGCCGAGTTGCGCCGCCCCCGCCTGCTGATCCGGGCCGCCCGGTTCGGCATGCAGGAATACCGCCGTGAACGCGACCTGCGCCGCTTGGGGGCACCTCTGGCCCCCATCGAGCGGGCAATGTCGAAGCTGTTCCAGCAGGAAGAGGATATGGAACAAACCCGCCGCGCGGGCGATGCGGGCTATTCGGTGGCACGCCATATCGAGGTGCTGATCGCACTGATGGCCGAAGTGCGCCTGTTGCCGCGCAGCACCACAGCTTAGCGTGCGAAAACCCGCGTCGGTATGACGCGGGGGGTATAGTTTCCAAGTTGGTGTGCCCGAAGGCGCACCAAACCCATATTCAGATAAATGCATCCGGCATTTCGGATTTGCGCCGCGCCACATAGGCATCCAGCGCTTCGCGTATGCCTTCGTCCAAAGCAGGCTGCTGATAGTCACCCAACATCTTGGCGACCCGTTCCGAGGCCAGGGCCTGCGTATCGCGTGCGCCTTCCTCGGCCCAGGTTTCAAACGGTTTGTAATCAAACAGGTCGCTGCGCCAGAAGGCGGTTTTGAAATTGGCCTGCGTGTGTTCGCAGCCCAGAAAATGCCCACCCGGCCCCACTTCGCGCAGCGCATCCATCGCCTGTCCGTTGGTGTCCATGATCACCCCTTGGGCCAGATGATGCAACGTGCCCAACTGATCGGCGTCCATCACGAATTTCTCGTACGAGCTGACCAGTCCGCCTTCCAGCCAGCCGCAGGCGTGCAGCATGAAATTCACCCCCGCCAACAGCGCCATGTTCAGCGAATTCGCTGTCTCATAGGCCGCCTGCGCATCGGGCAGTTTCGATCCGCAGAATGACCCACCGCTGCGATAGGGCAAGTTCAACCGCCGCGCCAACTGGCCCACACCATACGTGATATGGGCGGCTTCCGGCGTGCCAAAGGTCGGCGCGCCCGAATTCATATCAATCGAGGTAACAAACGCGCCCATGATCACCGGCGCTCCGGGACGCACCAACTGGCTGTAGGCCACGCCCGCCAGACATTCGGCCAAAACTTGGGTCAACGTCCCCGCCACGGTGACCGGGGCCATCGCCCCGCCGACGATAAACGGTGAGATGATGGTGGCCTGATTGGCCTTTGCATAAACCTCAAGCGCGCCCATCATGATGCCGTCAAAGGTCATCGGGCTGTTGATGTTGATCAGGCTGGTCATCACGGTGTTCTGGTCAACAAAATCCGCACCAAACAGCAGCTTTGACATTTCAACCGAATCCGCCGCGCGGCTGGGTTCGGTCACCGACCCCATATAGGGCTTGTCGGTCAGCACCATATGCGCGTGCAGCATGTCCAGATGGCGCTTGTTCACCGGAACGTCCGTAGGCTCGCACACCGTGCCGCCCGAATGGTGCAGCCATTTGCTCATATAACCCAGCTTCACGAAATTCTGGAAATCATGGATCGTGGCATAGCGCCGCCCGCCAGCCGCATCGCGCACAAAAGGCGGGCCATACACCGGGGCCAGCACCAGATTGCGCCCGCCGACGTCGACATTGCGATCAGGATTACGGGCGTATTGGGTGAACGACCTTGGCGCAGTGGCACAGAGTTTCCGCGCCAACCCGCGCGGAATATGCACCCGCTCGCCGCGCACATCGGCACCCGCCGCGCGCCAGAGCGCCAGCGCACCCTCATTTTCAATGAAATTAACGCCGATTTCTTCAAGAACCGTATCGGCGTTCCATTCGATGATCTGCAGCGCTTCTTCGTTCAGAATCTCAAAATTCGGGATGTTGCGCTGAATGAACCTGGCCGTCTCAAACGACACCGCCGTGCGCTCGGCCCGCCGCGTCGATCCGCCACCGCCCCGAACCCGGCGTCCCACAACTTCGTTCATCAGAATTCCCCTTCGCAGACCGCAAACTGCGGGCCCCTCTTTGGTCAGTTATGGCGCGAATTCGCGCAACGCCACACCCCGAATGCGCCGCAAATCCGCGAATACCGACATCGCCAATTGTCATAAGCGACAAAACCATTTCACTTTGGTTCAAATACCTCCGGGGGTGAGGCCAAAGGCCGAGGGGGCAGCGCCCCCGCAAAATTCTTATCTCAAGAATTTTCCTGCCGCCCGATCTTGCGATTTCCCGATCCAAAGGCTAGGCCGATACGATGACCCAGCATGACCGCCTTTTGATCATCGACTTCGGCTCTCAGGTGACGCAGCTGATCGCGCGCCGCCTGCGTGAGTTGAATGTTTATTGCGAAATTCATCCGTTCAACAAAGTCACCGATGCGTTTCTGGCGGCCTTCGCGCCCCGCGCCGTCATCCTGTCCGGCGGCCCGGCATCGGTGTTTGCTGACGGTGCGCCGATGCCGCCCGCATCGGTGTTCACGCTGGGCGTGCCCGTTCTGGGGATATGTTACGGCCAACAGGTGATGATGCATTTGCTTGGCGGCAAAGTGGAACGCGGCCACGGCACCGCCGAATTTGGCCGCGCCTATGTCACGCCCACGACGGCGCGCTCTGAGTTGCTGGATGGATGGTTTTTGGAAGACCGCGAACAGGTCTGGATGTCGCATGGCGACCATGTCAGCGAGATCGCCCCGGGCTTTACCGTCTATGCCACCTCTCCCAACGCGCCCTTTGCCATCATCGCCGACCCCGAGCGCAACTTTTATGCCGTGCAGTTTCACCCCGAAGTGCACCACACCCCGCGCGGCGCGAAGCTTTATGAAAACTTCATCACCTTGGCCGGGTTCAAGGGCGATTGGACGATGGGGGCCTACCGCGAAGAGGCCATCGCCAAAATCCGCGCTCAGGTGGGCAGCGAAAAGGTGATCTGCGGGCTGTCGGGTGGCGTCGACAGTTCCGTTGCCGCAGTGCTGATCCACGAGGCGATCGGCGATCAGCTGACCTGCGTCTTTGTCGATCATGGGCTTTTGCGGCTGGGCGAGGCGGATCAGGTTTTGTCGATGTTCCGCGACACCTATAATATCCCGTTGATCCATGCCGATGAGGCCGATTTGTTCCTCGGCGCGCTGGAGGGTGTCTCCGATCCGGAAGTGAAACGCAAAACCATCGGGCGGCTGTTTATTGATGTGTTTCAAAAGCATGCCAATGCCGTTGGGGGGGCAAAGTTCCTGGCGCAAGGCACGCTTTACCCGGATGTCATCGAATCTGTGTCCTTTTCTGGCGGGCCAAGTGTTACCATCAAAAGCCACCACAACGTCGGTGGCCTTCCCGAAAAGATGGGCCTGAAACTGGTGGAACCGCTGCGCGAGTTGTTCAAAGATGAGGTGCGCGCGCTGGGCCGCGAATTGGGCCTGCCTGCTGCCTTCATCGGCCGCCATCCCTTTCCCGGCCCCGGCCTTGCCATCCGCTGCCCGGGTGAGATTACGACCGAAAAACTGGCTATCCTGCGCCGGGCAGATGCAGTTTATATCGACCAGATCCGCAAACACGGGCTTTATGACGATATCTGGCAGGCTTTTGCCGCCATCCTGCCGATGAAAACGGTTGGCGTGATGGGCGATGGGCGCACCTATGACTATGCGCTGGCGTTGCGCGCGGTCACCTCTGTCGATGGCATGACGGCGGATTATTATCCGTTCACCCATGACTTCCTTGGAGAAACCATGACCCGGCTGATCAACGAAGTTCCCGGCATCAACCGGGTGTTTTATGACATCACATCCAAGCCCCCCGGCACGATAGAGTTGGAATGATCCGTCTGACCGGAACACTGACGGCCACGACGCTTGATGACCTTAAAATCATCGAAACCTATCTGCCCGAGCATATTCGCCTAAGCCGGGCCGAGCCGGGCTGCATGTCGTTTGATGTCACCCAGTCCGCCGATCCCTTGGTCTGGCAGCTTGACGAAAGCTATGTCGATACCGCGGCCTTTCAGGCGCATCAAACCCGCAACCGCGCGTCACTTTGGTGGCAAATGTCGCAAAGCCTTGTGCGCAATTTCCAAACATCGGAAAGCGGCTGACGGTGTTACACCGATCAGCCGGATGATTTCACCGGCTGACGCACCCGGTGCCATCGCCAACTCACCCCGCCCGGGCGAGGTAAAAGTGGTGATCACCCCATGGCTTAGCGCGCTATTGGGCTGGCACCTGCCAATTCTTGGCGTTACGTCTTGGCCATGATCATAGCCCAACAAAACTTCATGTTCCGCCACCGCGATTTTGGCTTGTTCTGGTTAGGCATGCTGCTGATCGGCATTGCCGCACAGATCCAATCGGTGACAATCGGCTGGCAGATCTACACCGTGGCCCGTGAAACCCGCAGCATTGAGCAAAGCGCGTTTCTGGTCGGCATGGTGGGCCTCGCCGAGTTCCTGCCGCTTTTCGTATTGTCGCTTTGGGCCGGATCTATGGCCGACCGCCATTCACGACTGGCCATCGTGCTGATCAGCCTTGGCGTCGAAGCGCTTTGCCTGCTGGGGCTTGTGGCCGTGGCCTTGGAAACTGCGCCGAATTTCAATCATATCTTCGCCATTGCGGCGGTGTTTGGTGCGGCGCGGGCGTTCTTGTCACCCGCCGCCTCGGCCTTGGTACCGATGCTGGTGCCAAAATCCGACATGCCGCAGGCGATATCGCTGAAATCAATGTCATGGCAAGTGGCGGTGATTGTTGGCCCGTCGATTGGTGGGCTGCTTTGTGCGATTTCCACCGCCGTCTCGTTTGCCACTGCCGCAGGCCTGTTGATTTCCGGCATGGCCATCATGCTGTTCATGCGCACCAACACCACACCGATCCGTCAGCCCGGCAGCCAGTTGCAACACATCCGGGAAGGTCTGGCCTATACGTGGTCAAACAAAATCGTGTTTGGCGCGATTTCGCTCGATTTGTTCGCAGTGCTTTTGGGTGGGGCCACGGCCCTGCTGCCGGCGTTTGCGTCGGATATTCTGAACGTCGGGTCAGAAGGTTTTGGTATTCTGCGGTCTGCCACAGCGGTTGGTGGCGTGACGATGGCGCTGGTCTTGGTGCGCTGGCCCTTGAAGCGGCATGCGGGCACGCGGATGTTCTGGGCGGTGGCGGCCTTTGGCGTGGCAACGATTGTATTCGGCCTGTCGAAAAACATGTGGCTGTCGGTGGCGGCTTTGGCGTTTCTGGGGGCTGCCGATATGATTTCGGTCTATGTCCGCCAGACCCTTGTGCAGATCGTGACGCCCGATCACATGCGCGGGCGGGTGTCTTCGGTATCGGGGTTGTTCATTTCCGGATCGAATGAGTTGGGTGAGTTTGAAAGCGGCGTCGTCTCACGTCTGATCGGCCCGGTGGCGGCGGCGGTGTTTGGCGGCGTGGGCACGATTATTGTCACGGGCAGCTGGGCGTGGATGTTCCCCGATCTGCGCCGTGCGGATCGTCTTGATGGCGCGGATCAGCCGCAAGATCATAGCGCGACGGTGCTTTAGAGCGGGTTGCAGTCAATCTGATTCAGATTGGCTGCAATCCGAGACAAACTGAGACTGGGAATGTTGCGTGTTGCTTTCAATGTGGTCAACCCCATTGAATGCAACACGCTTTAGGACGTGATGGTTCGTCGCTTGGGGTTGTATCTCTTTTCAACGCCACTCCGCGTTACACAATGATCGGTACATTGGCGTAAGAGCGATGCTCCCACACCGCGACAACCGCCAGAATTGCCGCCGCACCGATGTTCAGCGCCAAAAGATTGGTAAACGGCCCCACACCGGCGGCCACGGCACAGAGGCCCAGACCAATAATATGCGATAGCGGAAAAAACCGCGCAGTCGATATCCATTTGAAAAGCCCGTTGCCCAACAAAAACAGCGCAATGCCGCCGATCACCGAGGCCACTTCAACCAGCACCGCCGTATCGCCCGGATGGGCAATCGCGCGTTCAGATCCCACTGCGGATAACACAATGCCAGCAACGATCGGAATATGGCTATAGCTGTAGGCAAGGCGCGCCAACCGGCCCGGATTGTCTGAATGTTCGATCCGATGCACCGCATTGGCATAGCCGATGTGAAAATACACCCACCACATGCCAATCGCCCCAGCCACCGCTGCAAGAAATGCGGCAATGCCTGCGGGGGTCCAGACCATTTCGGCAAAGGTTGCCCCCGACACCAACAGGGATTCGCCCAGACAAATGATCACGAACAGGCCGCACCGCTCGGCCATGTGGCCGCCCAGCACATTCCAGTCCGACGGCACCGCACGCCCCAGACCGGGAACAAAAAACCCAACCAGTGCGGCGGCAAATTCCAGCATTATGGCCACCAGCCACAGAATTATCCGCGCCTCGCCCGTGGTCAGGGCCCCGGCAATCCAGAACGCAGAAGACACCGCGAACCACACGAAAATACGCCCATACCCCAGCCGGGTAGCGGGGTTCGCCCACATCACCACCCAAAAGAACGTCGTGCGCCCCAGTTGCATCGCCACATAGGCCAGCGCAAACACCAACCCCCGGTCGCCAAAGGCCTGCGGGATGGCCATCGACAGGAACAACCCGCCCAGCATCAGCGCAAACAGCAAACAGCGCACCGCAACCACATTCGGGTCAAGCAGGTTCAGCACCCAGGT
>JAYUHO010000290.1:0-10610 GCA_043766915.1 Cypionkella sp. | reverse complement strand
AGGCCCCGGATCATCTCCGGGGCCATTCGGCTGGGGCCAGAAGGATTGCTGATTTAAAATGATCCGTGCCGCGCCCCGACGCAAATCAGCAATCTAATCAGTCACAACCACAAATCCTTCCTTTAGACCTTTCGTTCGTCGCTCAAGGGAACCAAGCGTCCGCCACTGCGTTACCCCATGGATGGGCAGTACCATACGCCCGTCACGTATCAACGCAGGAGGACATCTTGGGCATTATCTGGACCATCATCATCGGCTTTGTCGCTGGCATCATCGCAAAGTTTATCATGCCGGGCGACAATGAACCCTCGGGCTTTGTGATGACCACCTTGTTGGGCATCGTCGGCGCATTCGTCGCCTCATATCTGGGTCAAGCCCTGGGATGGTATACCATGTACGAAGGCGCTGGTCTGGTCGGCGCGGTTGTCGGCGCGATCATCGTTCTGGCGATATATGGCTTTGTCCGTCGCCGGGCCTAAGGGACCGCAGGCGAATTTCTGTTCATACTAGGAGTTAAAGGATATGAGCAAAGGCAGCCCTTCTATGATTGCACTGCTCGGCCTTCTGGCAGTTGCAGGCTATCAAAACCGTGACAAACTTTCGCGATTTGTCCAGAATGCCTCAAACCGCGGCGCGGATGGCGGCGATCGCAGCAGCGCGACGGGCGGTGCCGCAGAACCTCGCGACGGCATGTTTGACAGTCTGCGCCAAAAGGTCGGCGAAACGGGTGGCGGCATGCTTGCCGGATTATCCGAACTGCTGGCGCGATTTTCCAACCCTGTGCAATCGGCCAAGGTCAACTCTTGGGTAAACCAAGGGCCAAACGGCGATCTGGCGGCGGGGGATCTGGAAGAAGTGCTGGATGAGTCAACAATGACAGATCTGATGCAACAAACAGGTCTGGGCCGCAGCGAACTGTTAGAACGGCTTAGCACCATCTTGCCCGAAGCGGTCGACAAACTCACCCCAAATGGCCGCCTGCCAACCGCAGACGAGGCACTTCGCCAGTTCTGACATCCTCTTTAGGCATTGGGAAAAAGGGGGCTTTTGGCCCCCTTTTTTTAATGCACCACGGCCTGCGCGGGCCGATCCCTGCGTGAGGCCGACACGCGATCACCGATGATCATCCCATCCACGCCCGCCGACACTTTCACCGTCCCCCCATCCAGCACATCGCCGGACAGGATCATTTCGGCCAGCGGGTCTTGCAAATGCCGTTGCAACACGCGTTTCAAGGGCCGCGCTCCGAACACCGGATCATAGCCTTCGTCGGCCAGCCATTCCTTGGCCTGTGGATCAAGATCAAGCGTGATCTTGCGCGCCAACAAACGCTGTTCCAACCGGCGCAGCTGAATGTCCACAATCGCGCCCATATCTGCCCGGTTCAGACGATCAAAGATAATCTGCTCGTCCAGACGGTTCAGAAATTCGGGACGGAAATGCTGGCGCACCGCCTCTTCTACCTGACGCCGCGCGCCCGCAATATCGGCCCCGTCCGGCAATTCCGACAACGCCCGCGCGCCCAGATTGCTGGTCAGGATGATCAGCGTTTGCTTGAAATCCACGGTGCGGCCCTGACCATCTGTCAGCACCCCATCATCCAGCACCTGCAACAGCACGTTGAACACATCGGGGTGTGCTTTTTCGACCTCGTCAAACAGCACCACCTGATAAGGTCGCCTGCGCACGGCTTCGGTCAACACCCCGCCTTCGTCATATCCAACATATCCGGGTGGCGCGCCGATCAGACGGGCAACCGAGTGTTTCTCCATGAATTCAGACATATCAATCCGCACCATGGCGTTGTCATCATCAAACAGATATTCCGCCACTGCTTTGGTCAATTCGGTCTTGCCGACACCGGTTGGCCCCAGGAACAGGAAACTGCCCAAAGGACGCCCTTCATCGTTCAACCCCGCCCGCGCACGGCGCACGGCGTTTGAAACCGCGACAACTGCCGCTCGTTGGCCGATGACGCGCTTGCCCAGCTCCTCTTCCATCCGCAACAGCTTTTCACGTTCGCCCTCCAGCATCCGCGCCACCGGAATGCCCGTCCAGCGTTCAACAACTTCAGCAATTTGCTCAGGCCACACAGCTTCGGACACCAAGGCATCGCCTTCGCGCGCCTCGGCCTCGATCAGCTTTTTCTCCAGCCCCGGAATGATGCCATAAGACAGCTCGCCCGCCCGCCCCAGATTGCCGTCCCGCTTGACAACCTCCAGTTCCGCCCGCGAACGATCAAGCTGTTCCTTGATATCGCGCGCCACTTCCAGTTTGTCGCGCTCTGCCTGCCACTGCGCCGTCATCGCGTCGGATTTTTCCAACAAATTGGACAGCTCTTTTTCCAGTCGCTCCAGCCGGTCTTTGCTGGCGGCATCGTCTTCTTTCTTCAACGCCTCGGCCTCAATCTGCAATTGCAGGATCTGGCGGTCCAGCTGATCCAATTCTTCAGGCTTGCTGTCCACTTCCATCCGCAAACGGCTGGCGGCTTCGTCCATCAGATCAATCGCTTTGTCCGGCAAAAAGCGGTCGGTGATATAGCGGTGCGACAGTGTTGCCGCAGCCACCAAAGCACTGTCCGAGATTCGCACGCCGTGGTGCAGCTCGTATTTCTCCTTGATCCCGCGCAGGATCGAAATCGTATCTTCTACCGTCGGCTCCGACACCATTACCGGCTGAAACCGCCGCGCCAAAGCTGCGTCTTTTTCGACGTATTTGCGGTATTCAGCCAGCGTTGTCGCCCCCACGCAGTGCAATTCGCCCCGCGCCAATGCAGGCTTGATCAAATTGGCCGCATCCATCGCGCCATCAGATTTGCCCGCCCCCACCAGCGTATGCATCTCGTCAATAAACACGATGATATTGCCATCCGCCGCGATAACCTCGTTCAGAACCGCTTTCAGCCGCTCTTCAAATTCACCGCGATACTTGGCCCCGGCAATCAGCGCGCCCATATCCAGCGCCATCAGCTTTTTACCGCGCAAAGATTCCGGCACATCGCCGTTCACGATGCGCAGCGCCAGGCCTTCGGCAATCGCGGTTTTGCCAACGCCCGGCTCACCTATCAACACCGGATTGTTCTTGGTGCGGCGTGACAGCACCTGCATCGCCCGGCGAATTTCTTCATCCCGGCCAATGATCGGGTCAATCTTGCCTTCCGCGGCGGCCTCGGTCAGATCGCGCGCGTATTTCTTCAGCGCATCATAGCTTTCCTCGGCCGACGCGCTGTCCGCCGTGCGCCCCTTGCGGATGTCATTGATCGCCTCGTTCAGCTTTTGCGGCGTCACCGCCCCGGCAACCAGCGCATCCTTGGCCTTGCCCGCCACCATGCACAGCGCCATCAAGACCCGCTCAACCGGCACGAAACTATCCCCGGCCTTTTTCGCCAGCTTTTCGGCCTCATCCAAGACCTTAACCAACGCGGGGTCCATGAACGGCTGTGCATCGCCCGACACTTTGGGTATCTTCGCCAACGCCAGTTTCAAGGCATCCACCACCAGCGCAGGGTTTCCCCCAGACCGGCGGATCAGGTTGCTTGCAAGCCCCTGATCATCATCCATCAGCGCCTGCAACAGATGCTCGGGCGCCAGCCGCTGATGGCTTTCCCGCATCGCAATCGTCTGGGCGGCCTGCACAAACCCGCGCGACCGCTCGGTGAATTTCTCTAAATTCATCGGTCATTCTCCTTCGACAGCACCCGATCACATGCCCATTATGGCACATGCAATTGGCCTGATCCTTGACATGGGTCAGCCATGATCTGATTGCAAGATTGTGAAGAAGTCAGTTTGAAACCGAATACCGCACATAGGCAAAAGCCGATCCATCCGGGGCCCAGCACGGCACATTGATGCTGCCCTGTCCGCCGGTCATTTCAATCGCCCTACGCCGGTTGCGGCCATCGGGGGTCATCAGGCACAAAGCCACGGACAGATCGGCGGGGTGGCCGAGCGTGCCGGGGGGATAAGCCAGATAAAAGATATGCGCGCCATCCGGTGACGGATGCGGAAACCAGTTCACATGGTCATCGGCAAACAGCTTGCGCTGATCGCTGCCGTCGGTGTTCATCACCCAGATCTGCGCATGGCCATCCCGGTCACAGTTGTAATAAATCTGCGCCCCATCGGGGGAATAATCCGGCCCGTCGCAATGCCCCTCGCCCTTGGTCAGCCGCAGTTCCTCGCCGCCTTCAACCCCAATCGTATAAACATCAATCACCCGGCTGCCGCCGCGCGCCGCGACAAAGGCCAACCGCGCGCCATCGGGCGACCAGCCGTGCCACCAGCTTGGCGCATCAGACGTAACGCGCCGCAAATCACCTCCCGCAGCGGGTATCGTATAAATCTCAGACCCGCGCCCGCCATGGTGGCATGACACGACGATGGTTTTGCCATCCGGACTGATGCCATGATCGTTGTTGCACTTGATTGCGGCACCAGTATCAACCGGCACCATCGCAGGCGCAGCCAATGGCACCCGGTAAAGCCGCCCTTCGCCATTGATCAGCAGACTGCTGCCATCGGGATGCCAATTCGGGGCCTCAATCACGGTATCGGATTGCAAAACCACATGACTGGTTTTGGTGGCCAAAGTGTAAATTTCTAAAGAACTGCGCATATCACCTCCTCCGTCCAACAGGCGTGGGTTTCACCCACCCGAC
Organism: Cypionkella sp.; assembly: GCA_043766915.1. Classification (GTDB taxonomy): domain Bacteria; phylum Pseudomonadota; class Alphaproteobacteria; order Rhodobacterales; family Rhodobacteraceae; genus JANNAT01. The sequence goes on along the minus strand of JAYUHO010000290.1, from coordinate 5,950 downwards.
GTCACTGACAACCGCCCCGGTAGGGTGCGACACGTGTCGCGCCCGCCCCGTGGGTGACGAGGGACCGTCGCGCCAGATGGCGCGGCGTAAGCCCGAGGAAGTTCGGGCGCGGACAGATTTGCTTGGGGCAAATCTGACAAAGTAAGGCACGAAAAAAGTTGCTACCCCCAAAAAACTACTCCCGCACCTTCGGCTTTAACAACACCGCAGGCCGCAGCGCTTCGGCGGCTTTGAACAATCCGAAGGTCTGGTTGACGTAATTCACCACACCGCCGATCTGCTCCATGTATTTTGCCAGTTCCGGCGTGCGTTCGGCTTCCACCATGGTCACCGGGCGATCCGGGCCTTCCGCCTCAAACTGGCAATAAAACAGCGGCTCACCCCGACGCAGAATGATGTCTTTTTCCGGCTCGTGCCATTCAAACGCCCACATCAACGGGCGCGGCCAGACGTTCAGCGGAAAGCGCCCGCCAAAAATGGTGCCGGGGAGCGGGTCTTTGCGGTAATGCGCGAAGGTGCCCAGTTGCGTGACATAGACCAATTCATCGGCAATGAAACAATAGGGCAGCACCATCTGTACGGTTGGCCGATCCGGATAGCGCCATTCGGCCTCGGAGACCAAAGTCATCACTTCGCCCAGCTTATTGCCCCGGATCGAAGACCCAACCCCGGCCCGATTGACCAGATGCGCCTTGCCCTTATCATCGCGACCAAAGCCAATCTGAATATCAAACGGGCATTTGATCACGAAATAACGGCTTTCCATCTGGATCACTGCCGGGCAGCGGCTGGCCGATTTGGAATGCGCCTTGTTGGTCTGTCGAAACATCAGCCGTTCAGGGGCATCATACAAAATCGCGCCCTTGTCGGATGTCAAAAACCAACCAACCGTCACGGGGCCAGCTTTTGGCCCTTCTTCCGGGCGATCAAAGGTCACATTGATTTCCATAGCCCGCCCTTATGCGTTTTGGGCAGACTCCCCCCAAACCCATGGCGCTGTCAATCCGCGACGCGCATTGCACCCTGTCTTGACAGACGCGCCCACCCCGCCCATGACAACACCGTTCAAATCAAAGGTGTCCCCATGTCCGATGACCGCCTGATAGTCGCCCTTGATGTGCCCAATATCGTTCAGTGCCTGGACCTTGCCGCGCGCCTTGGCGATGCCGTCAGCTTTTACAAAATCGGCCTTGGGATGCTGACAGGCGGTGGATTGGCTTTGGCGAATGAGCTGAAACAAGAACAGGGCAAACGCATCTTTCTGGACATGAAACTGTTCGATATCGGGGCCACGGTAGAGGCCGCCGTGCGCGGACTTGCGCAATATGATCTGGATTTTCTGACGGTGCATGGCGATCCGCAAGTGGTGCGGGCAGCGTGCGAAGGCCGCCGCGACAGCCACCTGAAAATCCTTGCCGTCACCATCCTGACATCGCTGGACCGCGCCGATCTGGATGCCAACCTGATCAAACCCGGTGATATCCATGACATAACCGTTGAACGCGCCGCCCGAGCGCTGGACGCCGGCGCAGATGGCGTTATCGCCAGCCCACACGAGGCCGCCCTGATCCGCGCCCTGCCCCAAGCGCGCGGCAAACTGATCGTCACCCCCGGCGTGCGTCCGGAAGGCAGCGCCAGCGGCGACCAGAAACGCATCGCCACCCCCGCCCGGGCCATCGCCGACGGTGCCAATCACATCGTCATCGGTCGCCCGATCTGGCAGGCAGCGGACCCGCGCGCGGTGGCGCTGGCGGTCATACGTGACTTGAAGGGCGAACACCCGCTATGAGCCCAAACACTGCCTGGCCCTCGCCCGATTATCACATTAGTGGAAACAATTTCATGAATTCAACTTAACCGTCGACAAAACCCGCGTCTTCATTCGCAACAGCAGGATTTCTTGTAGCCAGATATGCAGTTTGAGTGTTATATTTAGTAAATATTTTTCGACTCAGACCTTTTTATTTAGGGATAACTTGCATGATGAAATCATTCTCCTTCTTCGCAATCCTGATGGCCAGCAGCGCCGGTGCATCGACAGTCACAGTGACTGTCGATGCAAAAGCAAATTCAAGCACCGGCGGCGTGCCTTTCGCTACGGGCGTCATCCTGACACTTGGCCAGTTATTCACCGTCAGCGCTGGCATTGCCGATACATGGACACTTGGCGACTATTTTCCCTATACACGCGAAACAAATGCTGATGGTCTGACCAACCCCTACTTTGGTACCTGGACCCAGAGTGGGCTGACCGCCCGCTTTGGGTCACTGGTTGGCCAGGTTACCGGAACCGGTACGCTCCTTGATTTTGGCACATCCTATTCAGGGCTGGCGACCGCTGCGGGCGAGTTGTTTCTCTACAGCTGGGATCAAAACTACAGCGACAACTCGGGTTCAATCGACGTTACGATCACCACAGACAAAATTAGTGCGGTCCCGCTTCCGGCCGCAGGCTTCCTGCTGATCGGCGCGCTTGGCGGACTGACTGCATTGCGGCGTCGCAAGCAGGTCTGATCGGGCGGACACTACTGCATTGCACGCTCACCCCCTCTGCATCACTTCCACGCTCAGCACCGTCGGCAGGTGTCGGGCGATCAAAAACGCGTAGCGCTCCCGGATCAGACCATCACAGACGGGGCCGATCACATCGTGGTAGGTCGCCCGATCTGGCAATCCCTCGACCCGGCGGCAGCCGCGCAGGCGATCTTTGCGATGCTGCCGAAGCGGTAAAATTCTGCTACTCTGTCTGGATTGCACCTATAGGCCTTTCAAAATGATCAACCCCGCTGAAAAAGCTGATTCGCCCCCGGTGCATGAGGCGCAAAAATAAGACAACGGCCTGATCCTGTCTTATACCGCCTTGCAGCAATTGCTGGGATATCTTGGCCTCGCCCTGCCCATCAGCATGATCCTTTACGCGATGATGTCCGGCACAGGCCTGCAGCCGTCGATATCAGATTTCTACTTCACCCCGATGGGCGATGTTCTGGTCGGCACGCTGTGCGCCATTGGCGTTTTCCTGCTGTGCTATCGCGGCTATGCGCCGTTGATCAGACAACGCATTTCTGATCGCCAGGTGTAGTTTGTGGCCGGGATTGCCGCCATTGGTGTGGCAATCTTTCCTGTGCATCGCATGGATTATCCTCCACCCTGCACACCCGACGCCTGCCTGTTGTTCGGCGCAACCTGGCACCCCGATGTGTTTCACTATGGCAGTGCCGGGATATTCTTTGCCTGCCTCGCCATGTTCTGCCTGATCCTGTTCCCGCGCGGCGACCAGAATGAGGCTGGCCACATCCTGTGGACCCCGCGCAATCTGTTCTACGCTGGCTGCGGCGCGGCGATTGTGATCTCGATGCTGGCGATGATCCCCTATGTGCTGGGAAATCCCGAAACGCGTGACAGATTGGCGACGTATAATTATCTGTTCTGGTGGGAAACACTTGGGATACTGGCCTTCGCCGCATCGTGGCTGCGCAAAGGCAAAGCCCCCCAAGCGGTGGCCAAAGTGATTAAGATCGTGACAGGCACAGGTTAAACCGGTCCAATCTCGGCCAAAGCCATCCGCACCCGGCGCTGCATTTCCGGTATCGCCAACGGATGATCCATATAGGCGGCAGCGGCCATCATCTCCCACCGCTGCCCTTCATCCCCAAACCGGATCGCGACAATCTCTGCAACCGTAATCCGCCCCGCAAAGAACACCGACGCGCGGGCCGCATCCATCATCGACGGCCAGACCCTGCGCCAGATCAATCGGCCCGGAGGCAAACGCAGCCCAAATTCTTCCTCAACTTCGCGCAGCAAACACGCCTCGGGAGTTTCCCCGCCTTCCCGCCCACCACCGGGCAGATCCCACATCCCCCGGCCACCGCAATCCGGGTGTATCGTCGCGCAGGCACGTCAACACCCGGTCACCGCAGATCAACGCCACTTTGGCACCAACAAAATCGAAGCCCGGCGCGTCAGTTGTCATTCACATCCTTATCCCAAACCTTGACCTGCCCGGCCTGCACGCCAATTGTTGCGCGCAGAGCCAGCCACGCGACCACCGACAGCACCGCAAACACCAACAACATCAGCGGCAACGACCCGCCCAAAACGCCAATCCCAACCAAAACCCCGGTCAGAACGGCACCTATGGCAAAACCCAGAAAAATAAAGCTGGGCACCAGCACCTCCAGCACTCCCAAGGCAAAGCCTGCGACAACCCAAACCCACCAGCTTGTCATCAGATCAACCGACATCATCCCCGCCCTTTCAACATCTTGAACGCATCGCCAAACGCCTCAAGCGCCTGTGCGGGCACGATAATCGTCTGCTTGCCAGCCCCCTGGCCCACGGCTGTCAACGCCTCGACCTGTTTCAACGCCACCTGATATTGCGCCGCCTCAATTCCGTTTTCCTTGATCGCAAGCGCGATGGTGCTGGTGGCATAGGCCTCGGCATCGGCCAGAATCCGCCGCGCTTTGGCCTCTTGCTCGGCGGCATAAAGTTCTGCATCCGCGTTCAGCTCTACCGCCCGCTTTTTGCCCTCTGCCTCGGTCACATTTGCCCGCCGCGCGCGTTCGGCATTCAACTGCTGCAACATCGCCGTGCGCGTGGCCTCATCCAGATTCACATCCAGAATCTCGGCCCGCGTCACCTCGATGCCCCAGTCATCCACCAACAACCGCACCTGTTCGCGGATATTCTGCGCCACTTCGGCGCGGTTCGACTGCAGATGATCCAGCTCCATCTTGCCAATCTCAGACCGCACGATACCCGCCACAGTGGTGGCAATCGCCGCATCCACATCGCGGATCCGGTAAACGGTCTTTTCAGGTTCAGTAATCCGGTAAAACACCGAAGTTTCCACCTTTACCAACACGTTATCCGTAGTGATTGCATCCTGATGCGCGGTGGGCAACTGACGTTCCAGCACCGAAACCTTATGCGCAATGCGGTCCAGAAACGGCACCACAAAGTTGATCCCCGGCCCCAAGACCGCCCGCAGCCGCCCAAACCGTTCGACCACATGCTTTTCCGACTGCGGCACAATCCGCACGCCCAAAAAGATACAAATGATAATGAAAGCCGCGATGGCAAGGTAAACCGCATTGCCACCGATGAATTGTTGAAAATCCATGAAATTACCTCTGTTCTGAATTAATTGGGCCATTTTTCGCCCCTAAGGCTGTCTGCGATCAGTCCTGCATTACTGGCAAGTATAAGTTACGCGTCGGTCATTACCGCACCCTATCGCCCCGGTGTGCCAAGGCATAAGCTTTTAGCACAGCCTGCATCCGCGAAAGGTGGCCTTTACCGCCAGTTACAGTAAAAAAGTACTCAAACACCTCTGGATCAAGCCTAAGATGAACTGATCGCGCTCGTGTAGGTTCTACCAATTTAGCGTGTTCCCAAAAGGCGGCGTCCATATCCAAGCCTTCCGGTGCAGCAGGATCATGGTAAAGTTTACCAGAGACTTGCTGTTTACGGATTTCCGCCAGCGAAGCGCGCTTCATATTCGCGTTGGTCATTGCGACCCCCTTTCCAAGCCGAGATCAGGCGGAAAATGTCACCACGCGGCGTGTGAACGACGACAAAAACTCGTCCCCGACTTTTCCAACCGTGCGGTAACGTATCTCACCATAGTCTTGGCGATTATCGACGGCGGCGAACACAGCACCTTCAAAAATAAGCGCCGCATAAACCATATCGACCCCGTGTTTCTTTATCCCGTCTTGCCGCTTTTCTTCATCCCATTCGAAGTCCATGTAACGCTCTCTTTCTGCCGCAAATTGAGAATTTGTGCGGCGACTTGGATCTGATTCATGTTTCTGTTCTCCGGTTTGATGGAATGAAGTCCGACTCATGACGGACAATTTAATGGTATACCGTTCGGAACGATTTGTGTACACTAATTGTGTTCGCTATTCAAGCCCCTTGATATTCGTTTACTCGACACAAC
>JAYUHO010000289.1:0-4030 GCA_043766915.1 Cypionkella sp. | reverse complement strand
TTGCGGGGTTTGCGAATTCAACCCCCACCATAAACCCGGGGCCACGGATATCGACGATCTCGGGCGTCACAGACCGGATCGCTTCCAGCCGCTGTTTCAGCCGCCCGCCCAGCTCATTCGCGCGGGCGCACAGGTCTTCTTCCTCGATCACGTCCAGCACGGCGTTGGCCGCCGCAATGCCCAAGGGGTTGCCACCATAGGTGCCCCCCAAACCGCCGGGATGCGCCGCGTCCATCAGCGATGCCTTCCCCGTCAGCGCCGCCAATGGCAGACCCCCCGCCAGCCCCTTGGCCATCGTGGTGATATCAGCCGCCACGCCGTAACCTTCCATCGCGAACAGATGGCCAGTGCGGGCAAAGCCGGTTTGCACCTCATCCGCCACCATCACGATGCCATGTTCATCACACAGCTTGCGAATGCCGCGTACCAACTCCTTTGGCGCGGGATAAAAGCCACCTTCGCCCTGCACGGGTTCAAATATGATCGCCGCCACACGGGTGGGGTCAAGATCGGCCTTGAACAGCTTGGTCAGGCCCGCCATCGCGTCTTCGGTGGTGATGCCATGCACGTCTTGCGGAAACGGAATGTGATAGACATCGGGCATCATCGCCCCAAAACCCTTTTTATAAGGATCAACCTTGCCGGTCAGCGACATGCCCAAAAACGTGCGGCCATGAAACGCGCCGCCAAAGGCGATGATGGCGGAACGGCCCGTGGCAATCCGCGCGACCTTGATCGCGTTTTCAACCGCCTCGGCCCCGGTGGTGACAAACACGGTTTTCTTCGGGAAATCCCCCGGCACGGCGGCGTTCAGCCGTTCCGCCAGACGCACGTAATTCTCATAAGGCAACACCTGATGGCAGGTATGGGTAAAGCGCGACATCTGTTCGGTCACCGCCGCCATCACCCGCGGATGACAATGCCCGGTGTTGACCACCGCAATGCCTGCCGCAAAGTCGATATAGCGGTTGCCTTCAATGTCCCACACTTCGGAATTCACCGCGCGATCGACATAAATCTGGGTCATCACCCCAATCCCTTTCGAGATAGAGGCATCGCGGCGGGCGGCGACTTCAGCGTTCAGCATGGAGGTTTTCCTTTTGGTGCGCCCTGATCATCCGCCAAAGGGAGACAGGCCAGGGTCAATCGGCATTTGATCTAACTTTTGCAGAATGTTCAATTGGGATTGAGCGGTTGCGGCGGCGCATCGGGCAAGAATGCGCAAGAAAGCCACCCCGCCGGGCAGTGACACTGCAGACTGTGACGACGACGCGGTGATTCATCGCTGCAATTCACATCTTGTTAACGGATGCGCGTCACAAAGAAGCTGACAAAAGGTGATCTGGCATGGCTGTTTCTTTGAAATCCCATTCGTTGCCTGACGCAGGGCTTGGCTCTGCCTCTGCCGAGACGCTGGCGTGGCTGCAATTGATCCGCTCTCGCCGCGTGGGCGCGGTGACGTTTCATCGGCTGCTGGCGGATCACGGATCGGCGCAGGCGGCGTTGGCCGCGCTTCCGGGTATTGCGGCGGCGGCGGGGGTGCAGGGTTATGCGGTGTGCCCGATAGAGGTGGTGCGGCACGAAATGGCGGCGGCGCGGCTGGCGGGGGCGGTGCTGCTGCTCTGGGGACAGGCGGGCTATCCGCGGGCCCTGCTGGATTTATCCGACGCGCCGCCGGTTCTGTGGGCCCAAGGCAATACCGCGTTGCTGACCCGTCCGATGGTTGCAATGGTTGGCGCGCGCAATGCATCATCGCTGGGCCTGCGCATGGCGCGGCGGCTTGCCGAAGGATTGGGGGCTGCGGGGTTGGTGGTGGTATCCGGTCTGGCGCGCGGCATTGACGCCGAAGCCCACCGCGCGGCGCTGGACACGGGAACAGTTGCCGTGCAGGCGGGCGGGGTGGATGTGATCTACCCCGAAGAAAACGCTGAACTGGCCGCGCAAATCGCCGCGCGGGGGTGCCGGATTTCTGAACAGCCGATGGGGTGCATCCCGCAAACCCGGCATTTCCCACAGCGCAACCGGATCGTATCGGGCCTGTCACAGGCGGTCGTGGTGGTTGAGGCCGCAGCGCGGTCGGGCAGCCTGATCACCGCGCGCAACGCGCTTGATCAGGGGCGTGAGGTGCTGGCGGTGCCCGGACATCCGTTTGATGCGCGCGCTGCGGGCTGTAACTTGTTGTTGCGCGATGGGGCAACCCTGGTGCGCGGACCCGCCGATGTGTTAGAGGCGATAGGGCTGCCGCAGGGGTTGCAGGCGGACGCTGCAGAACAGACGATGGACCGTGATTCTGCTGCCCTTGATGCGCCGAACGGCACAGCCGATCGCCTGCCATCGCCATCGCCATCGCCGTTGCCCGGCCCGGTGCCGCACCGCCGCCCGTTGGGTGATATCGCGTCGGTCCACAGCCAAATTCTTGCGCGCCTTGGTTCCAGCCCCTTGGCCGAAGACCAGTTGATCCGCGATCTGGCCCTGTCACCATCCGCGCTTGCGCCTGCCTTGATTGCGCTGGAACTGGAGGGGCGGATACAGCGCCAGTCGGGCGGATTGCTGTCACGGATTGAATGAACATTTGGGGGGCAGGATGTGGTCTGCGCCGGGCAAGCAGGCAAATTTTTTATCTAAAAAATTTGGGCCCCGGCGGCGGTGTGCTGAAATCTGACAGGCCCATGCCCCGTGGATGTCTGGATATTTTTGCCAATGTGAAAGCCGCAGGCGTGGCGCGTGGCATTTGCCCCGGTTGACAAGGGCCGCCCTTGACCCACATGGTGCGCCGCCGTCTGTTTGTTTCCCAGCCAAGGATATTTCATGCCAGTCGTTGTCGTAGAATCTCCGGCTAAGGCCAAGACAATAAACAAATATCTTGGGTCTGACTATGTGGTTTTGGCCAGTTATGGCCATGTGCGTGATCTGCCTGCCAAGGATGGATCTGTCGATACCGAAAACGGATTCGATATGACCTGGGAAGTGGCGCCCGACAGCAAAAAGCATATCCGCGCCATTCAGGATGCGTTGAAAACCGATGACGAACTGATCCTTGCAACCGACCCTGACCGCGAGGGCGAGGCGATTTCGTGGCATTTGCAACAAGCGCTGGCCAGCAGTCTGAAGAAGGGCAAAAAGGTGTCGCGGGTCACCTTTAACGCCATCACCAAGACGGCGGTGACCGAGGCGATGAAGAACCCGCGGCAGGTCGATCAGCCCTTGGTTGACGCTTATTTAGCCCGGCGCGCGCTGGATTATCTGGTGGGATTTACCCTGTCGCCGGTGCTGTGGCGCAAACTGCCGGGATCACGGTCTGCGGGCCGTGTGCAGTCAGTTTGCCTGCGTCTGGTGGTGGAACGCGAGATGGAGGTCGAGGCGTTTCGGGCCCGCGAATTCTGGTCGGTGAATGCCACTTTGACCACGCCGCGCGGCCAAGATTTTGAGGTTCGGCTGACCGTTCTGGGCGGCAAGAAACTGGATAAATTCGACATTCCGACCGTGACGGCGGCGGAAATTGCGGTGCAGGCTGTCACTTCGCGAACCTATGCGGTGCAATCGGTTGAGGCCAAGCCCGCGATGCGCAACCCATCTGCGCCGTTCATGACATCGACCCTGCAGCAAGAGGCCAGCCGCAAGTTTGGCATGGGGGCGAAGGCCTGCATGTCATCGGCACAGCGGCTTTATGAGGCGGGGCATATCACCTATATGCGCACCGATGGCATTGATATGGCCCCCGAGGCGGTGACCGAGGCGCGCGATGAGATCAAGCGGCGGTTTGGTCCTGCCTATGTGCCGGACGCCCCGCGCATTTACAAAAACAAAGCCAAGAACGCGCAGGAAGCGCATGAATGTATCCGCCCCACTGATATGGCGGCGGCCCCTGATGATTTGCGCCTGACCGAGTCTGATCAGCGCAAGCTTTACGAGCTGATCTGGAAACGCACCATCGCCAGCCAGATGGCGGCGGCGCGGCTGGAGCGTACCACGGTCGAAGTAGCCTCACCCGACGCGCAAGTCGGTCTGCGGGCGAGCGGGCAAGTGGTGA
>JAYUHO010000288.1:0-4030 GCA_043766915.1 Cypionkella sp. | reverse complement strand
GATACACCAACTCCGATGCTTGCATCAGTTGATCACGGCGCCTTTGACGACACCACCGAAGGGTTTGTCCAAGGCTCAATTCTGTGGCCGCTGATCCCTTACAGTTACAACACCATAAATGATCTGGGCGGGGCTGCTGCCCCATCGCGCCCCGATGCCACGCATTGGTTGGGCACAGATGACACCAGCCGCGATGTGCTGGCACGGGTGATTTACGGGTTCCGGCTGTCGGTGGCGTTTGGGTTGATCGTGACAGTGCTGACTTCAATCATTGGCATCACAGCGGGGGCCCTGCAGGGTTACTTCGGCGGCAAGGCTGACCTGATCTTTCAACGCCTGCTGGAAATCTGGGGCGGCGTGCCGGAACTTTACTTCATCATCATCGTGTTTTCGGTCTGGCAACGCAGCTTTTGGATATTGATCACCATCATGGTGCTGTTTGGCTGGACCCGGTTGATCGGCGTGGTGCGGGCCGAATTTCTGCGGGCGCGCAATTTCGAATATGTCCGCGCCGCCAAGGCACTGGGCGTGCCCGACCGGGTGATCATCTTCCGCCATGTGCTGCCAAACGCGATGGTGGCGACCCTGACCATGCTGCCGTTTGTGATCTCGGGCACCATCGGATCGCTGGCCAGCCTTGATTATCTCGGCTTTGGCTTGCCCGCCTCTTTGCCTTCACTTGGCCAACTGTCGCGCCAAGCCCAACAGAACCTGCAAATGCCGTCGCTGGCGTTCACCGCGTTTTTCACCTTCGCCATCATGTTGTCCTTGCTGGTGTTTGTCTTTGAAGGCGTGCGCGACGCGTTTGACCCCAGAAAGACCTTTAGATGAGTGTGGTTCTGGCGGTTGAAAATCTGAACATCGGCTTTCGGCAGGATGGCCGCGATATTCATGCGGTGCGCGGGGTCAGCTTTACGGTTGGCAAAGGCGAAACCGTGGCGATTGTCGGCGAAAGCGGGTCGGGCAAATCAGTTACGGCGCTGTCCACCGTGGGCCTTTTGCCAGACAGTGCGCGCGTGACCGGGTCAGTAAAATATCTGGGTCGTGAAATGGTCGGGGCGACCGAGGGCCAACTGCGGGCCGTCCGCGGCAACGACATCAGCTTTATCTTTCAAGAGCCGATGACCTCGTTGAACCCGCTGCACACCATCGAAACCCAGATCAGTGAAAGCCTTGGTCTGCATCAGGGTTTAAAAGGCGATGCCGCCCGCGCCCGCATCATTGAATTGCTGAACAAGGTCGGCATCCGCGATGCCGCAAACCGCCTTGCCTCCTATCCGCACCAGCTGTCGGGCGGGCAGCGTCAACGGGTGATGATCGCCATGGCGCTGGCCAATGGCCCGGAATTGCTGGTGGCGGATGAACCCACGACGGCGCTGGACGTGACCATTCAGGCACAAATACTGGACCTGCTGGCCGATCTGAAACGCAGCGAGGGCCTTAGCCTGTTGTTCATCACCCATGATCTTGGCATCGTCCGCCGCATCGCCGACCGGGTCTGCGTGATGCAAGGCGGCGAGATTGTGGAACAGGGGCCAACAGCGGAAATCTTCGCCAATCCGCAGCACCCCTATACGCAAAAGCTGCTGGCCGCCGAACCCAAGGGGCGGCCCGGTCCGGTGGCCAGTGATGCGCCGGTGGTGGTGGAAACCGACAAGTTGCGCATCTGGTTCCCGATTCAGCGCGGTTTCTTGCGCCAAACGGTCGGCCATATCAAAGCGGTGAATGAGGCGACTTTGTCGGTGCGCGCAGGCGAAACGCTGGGCATTGTTGGCGAAAGCGGGTCTGGCAAAACCACCCTTGCGCTGGCGCTGATCCGGCTGATCGCGTCAACCGGCCGGGTGACGATATTAGGCAAGGATATGTCCGCCCTGACCGGCCGCGACTTGCGCGCGCACCGCCGCGAAATGCAGATCGTGTTTCAAGACCCGTTCGGCAGCCTGTCGCCGCGGATGACGGCGTCGGAAATCATCGCCGAAGGCCTGGGCGTGCATGGGGTGGAGCCGGGACGCAACCGCACGGAAATGGTGGCCGAGATGATGGCCGAGGTCGGGCTGGACCCCGCCATGGCAGCGCGCTATCCGCATGAATTTTCCGGCGGCCAACGCCAGCGCATCGCCATTGCCCGCGCGATGATCCTGCGCCCCAAACTGGTGGTTCTGGATGAACCCACATCGGCGCTGGATATGACCGTGCAGGTGCAGATCGTGGATTTGCTGCGCGATTTGCAGGCAAAATGGGGGCTGGCTTATGTGTTCATCAGCCACGATCTGCGGGTGGTCCGCGCGCTGTCGCACAAGGTGATGGTGATGAAAGATGGCGATGTGGTGGAAGCTGGCGAAAGCGCGGCGCTGTTTGCTAACCCGCAGCACGCCTATACCCGCGCGCTGATGGCGGCGGCGTTCGGGGATGCCCCGTGAAAATCCTGTTCGTGCATCAGAACTTTCCCGGCCAATTCCCCCACCTTGCCCCCGAACTGGCCAAGCGGGGGCATGAATGCCTTGCGCTGACCGATCTTGGCAACACCCGCGCCGCGCCGATCCCGGTGGTGCGCTATAAACACGAACCCGCGCCGGTTGATCCCGCCGCCACACGGTTGGGCCGCAACTATACATTGATGTCTGATCGCGGCGTCACCGTCGCCCGCGCGGCGCTGCAGATGCGCAATGCCCAAAGCTACATCCCCGATGTGATCTTGGGCCATTCCGGTTGGGGTGAGACGCTGTTTCTGAAAGAGGTTTGGCCAGAGGCCAAACTGATCGTCTATGCCGAGTTTTACTACAAAGGCCGCGGCGCGGATGTGGGATTTGACCCCGAATTCGGCCAGCCCAGCTTTGATCAGGTGATGATCGCGCAAGGCCGCGCGGGCCATCTGGGGCAGGCCTTGGTGCATGCCGATGCGGGCGTTTGCCCGACCGAATGGCAGGCGTCAACCTATCCGGCCAGCATCCGGGGCATGCTGCGGGTGATCCATGACGGGGTGGATACCGATGTGATGCGGCCCAATCCGGCGGCAACGTTTACCGTGCCGGATGGCCGGGTTTTGCGGGCCGGGGATGAGGTGTTGACCTTCGTCAACCGCAACTTGGAACCCTACCGCGGCTATCACATCTTTATGCGCGCGCTGCCTGCCATCCTTGCCGCGCGGCCCAACGCCCAGGTGGTGATCGTCGGCGGTGATGAGGTCAGCTATGGTTCCGCCCCCAAGGATGCCAAGGGCTGGAAAGAGCGGTTCCTCTCCGAAGTGCGCGACACCCTCGACATGACCCGCGTGCATTTTATGGGAAAAATCCCCTATGCCGATTTTGTATCCCTGATGCAGGTCAGCCGCGCGCATGCCTACCTGACCTATCCCTTCGTGCTCAGCTGGTCGATGATCGAGGCGATGGCGGCGGGCTGCCATATCGTGGCAGCGAATACCGCCCCGGTGGCCGAGGCGATTACCAATGCCGTCAACGGCACGCTGGTGGATTTCTTCGATGTGGCGGCGTGGTCGGCGACCCTGACGCAGGCGCTGGCGGACCCGGAACGTTACGCGGCCCTGCGCGCGGCGGCCCGGCAAACCGCGCTGACCCATTACGACCTGCGCCGCGTCTGCCTGCCCCGGATGGTGGAATATGTGGAAAGCTTCAGCGCGTAAAATGGGCACTTTGCCCATCCTGCCCCGCACCACTATCGGGCGAAATTCATGCGCCTGCCAAAGTGGTGCGCCGATCCGCACACCCTACGGTTAAAACACATTCGTCATGTACAGCAGAATAATGATGACGATGGGTATCCCGAGGAAATAAGCGATTACACCTTTCATAGCGGTCTCCTTTGATTGCTGGGGAAGAACGCCGGGGAGTGGGGTTTGGTTCCGGGGGATGGCGAGGTTCGTTAAACCCCCACCGCCGCCCCAATCGCCCCGGCGAAGGCCGGGGCCTCGCGGTTCAAACGACCGCCAGCACCTGTCTTCCTGTCTTACCAGGTCAGATTTGCCCCAAGCAAATCTGACCGCGCCCGAACCGCCCCCACGGGGCGGGCGCGA
>JAYUHO010000287.1:0-10669 GCA_043766915.1 Cypionkella sp. | reverse complement strand
TTCCGCACCCGAGTGGTTCCGTCGGGCCTGTCCGAAACAGTGGCTGCCTTGTCAGGACTGGGGCGCAACACCCCTGCAAACCCCAGCGCGGCAGCCCCGCGGTGGACCGTGTTTTGCTTGCCCCGGTGGTAGACGGGCTGGAGCGGCTTGCGGCAGCGCGGCTTCCGATGCTGATTTCAGGTGCGCTGGGGACGGAAAAAAGCGCGCCGCCACATATTTGCACACCGCACTGGGGGCCGACGGGGCGGGGCCTTTGCGTCTGCATTGCGGCGGCCTTGATGTGGCGACCCTTGTCCGGCACCTCGGCCCCAAAGGCGGGACTTTGAAACGCAAGCAGGGTGTGCCGAAAATGCTGTTGCTGGAAGATATCGAACTGCTGTCGCAGGAAACGCAAGCCTGCCTTGACGGGCATCTTGGCGAAATGGGGGAAAGGGAAACCATGGTCGCCGCCACCACGGCACTTGCACCAAAAGACCTGGCCCGGGTCGACGGATTTCACCGCGATCTCTGGCTTCGGTTTTCGGTTCACCCGGTGTGTCTTGCGCCACTTTCTGCGCGCCGCGCCGATGTGCCGCCGCTGGCGGATGCCATGGTTTCCGCAATTGCAGAACGATTGCGGATCCGGCGCCCGGCTCTCGCCGACAGGGCAACGGATGTTCTTGCGGCGGCCGACCTGTCGGTCAATCTGACCGAACTGGAAGCCATTTTGGTCTCTGCCGTTCTGGCGACCCCCTCCGGCCAACCCATCACCGCCGAGACGTTGCTGGTGGCCCAACGCGGCTTGGCCGAAACGATGCCCGCCGATCTGCCTGCCAGCAGCTTTGACGCGTGGCTTACCCAAGCGTTGTCGCAAGGCAGCATCAGCCTGGCAGCACCAGAGATGCACATCTGTCGCACCGCCCTAGACCGGGCATCTGGCAACCTTTCTGCGGCGGTTCGCAGCCTTGGTCTAAGCCGGGCGCAACTGGCCTATCGACTGGATCGGGCAGAGGGATCTGCCACCCGCCTTCAGCTTTGATACCCCACTCTCTTGTCGTGAAGAACCTGTCCCATGATGCCTCCAACTCTGAGGCTTCAATCGTAACACCTCTCAGCGGGACTAAACGGCTGGGGCAATCGCCTGAAACTCGGGCACCTTGAACACCTGCAAGTTACCGTTGGTGGACACTTGCGCCAATCCCCGTCCGGCAATGAACAAAACCAGCGTGGCCACGACGGGCTGGATCGAAAAGCGGGTGATCAGCCAGCCGTTGAACATACCAAAGGCTCCGGCCACCAGAATGGGCAGCACGATCCCAAGGGTGAGGGCCAGCCACGGGGGCGCTATCGGCACCAACGTACCCATGAAAATCATCGGCGATAACGCCCCCGCTATCGCCATCAGCGCGCCAACCGACAGGTCAATGCCGCTCGTGGCGATCACCAAAGTCATGCCGACGCCAACGATGTCGATGGTGCAGACCTGCGTCAGGTTCACCGACAGCGTCTGCAGGGTGGCAAAATTTGGCGTCACGGCAAAATTGAACAGAATAAGTCCGATCAGGGCCACCAGCGCGCCATAGCGGATGAGCAGACGTTTCAGGCCGGTCATGCCAACCCCACAAAGGGGGGAACTGCAGCACCATGCGCCATCGCCTTCATCACGGCGGTTTCGCTGATCTCGGCCTTGGCAAGTTCCTGCACGGTGCATCCATCGCGCAGCACAAAGACACGGTCCGCGCCCTCAACGATCTCTTCCAGTTCTGATGAAATCATCAAAACTCCAAGGCCCTTATTGGCCGATGCACGGATAAGGCTTTGAATTTCGGCCTTGGCACCGACGTCGATGCCGCGTGTGGGTTCATCAAGGATCAAAAGCTGGGGGTTCATGGCAAGCCACCGTGCAAGCAGCACTTTTTGTTGATTTCCCCCCGAAAGTTCGTGGATCTTCTGGTCGGGCCTGGTACATTTGATGCCGATGCTTTTGATGTAACGCGCAACCACCACGCGTTGTGCTGCCTCGTCCAACAGGCCCGCCCGCCGCAACGTCGGCATCAACGCCAGCGCAAGGTTATCGGCGACTGACATGTCTGGGATGATCCCTTCGACCTTGCGATCTTCGGAACAAAATCCCATCCCGGCAGCGATGGCCTGTCGGGGCGAGGTAAAGGCCGTTGTGGCCCCATCAAAGCTGATCGCGCCACGCGACGTGGGGTCGGCTGCGAAAACTGCGCGGGCGGTTTCCGTGCGCCCCGATCCCAGCAGGCCCGCAAGTCCCACGATCTCACCTGTCCGGATCGCAAGGCTTGCATCGCTGACACGGGTGCCGACCGCGACATTTGCCACCGCCAACAACCCCGCCCCAATCGCCGTTGCTGCCGTGAAAGAGGTCGCACCGCTGCGTTGCACGTCTGCCAGATCACGGCCAGGCATGCAGGCAACCAGCTGCAGCGTGTCCGTCCCTTTGGTTGGCAGCACCGCCAGTGTTTTGCCGTCACGCATCACCGTCACACGGTCGCAGATTTGCGCAAGTTCGTCTAACTTATGGGTCACAAACAGCACCGACACACCTTCGGATTTCAAGTGCCGCACAGTGCGCAACAGCACCGCCACTTCCGCCTCGTCCAGCGACGAGGTCGGCTCGTCCATGATCACCAGCCGCGCCTCGAATGACACGGCGCGGGCAATGGCAACCATTTGCTGGATTGCGGTGGAAAACTGGCCAAGCGGGCGTGAAACGTCGATCACGACTTCAAACCGCTGCAACACCGCCCGTGCACCCGCATTCATCGCCCGCCAGTTCAGCAACCCGCCAAACCGGGTGATCTCGCGCCCAAGGCAGATGTTTTCGGTGACCGACCGGAACGGGATCAGGTTCAGTTCCTGAAAGATCGTGCTGACACCCGATCGTTGCGCCGCCTGCGGCGAGCCCGCTGTCCAAACCTGCCCGTCAACCGTGATGGTGCCGGTATCGCGTGCATGTGCTCCGTTGAGGATCTTGATCATCGTCGATTTGCCGGCACCGTTCTGGCCGATCAAACCCATGATCTCGGCAGGCGCGATAGAAAGAGAGGCCTGGACCAAGGCAGGTACGCCGCCAAACGCCTTTTCAATGCCCGCCATCGACAAAAGTTCGCGCGCCATGAGTCCTCATCGTGCAAAGATGCAGGCCGGAAGCCCCGGCCTGCACAAAGTTGAACCACGGCATCTTTACCATGGCTTGGGAGGAAAACTCCGTAGGCTTCTGGCATATACCGGCTTTCCTGGCTTCCATCACCGCCGGGATCAACGGCTTTTCTTCGCGTGGTGACAGCAGGATCGCATCCACGCCCTGTGCTATCATCGACCGCACATCGGCCACCTGCGTGGCTGCCGAACCGGCGGCATCGGTGTAGACCAATTGCCAGCCGCGCTTTTCGGCCGCGTCCTGCACGGGTTTGGTTTGCGCCAACCGCCATGGGTTATTGATATTAAATTGAAACCGCCTGCAAAGACAGATCCCGTTCGGCCTCTATGATTGCCGCCATGGCACTGCGCGCGCCCTCACGACCTCCGCTCTCCACGGCGGCCACCAGGGCGCTATGCTGGCGAATCTGGTCGCCTCGGTCAAAGGCCGGGGCCACTTCCATGCTGGCCGGAACCATCACGGCCAGTGACAATTCCACCATACTGCAAGCCGATCGCAAGAACGGATTTTGTGAGGCATCCATGATCAGCCGGTGCAGTTCCAGTTCCGCAAGCGCGATTGGCTCGGCCTGATCGCGCGACAATTCCATCTGGTAGGCCCAATACTTCATCAGGCGGATATGTTCGCCCGTCCGCAATCCCGCCGCCCGATCCGCCGCGGGCAATTCCAGCGACCGTCGCACGTCAAACAGGTTATCGACAAAGCTGCGGTCAGATTTGGTTTCGAAATGCCACGACAGCACCTCAATGTCGAACATGTTCCACCGGCTGCGCGGTGAAATGCGGGTGCCGACTTTGGGGCGTGCCTCGACAAGGCCCTTTGCTTCCAGTGTCTTCAGCGCCTCGCGCAAAACAGTGCGCGACACGCGGTATTTGTCCATCATGGCCGCGTCGTTCGGCAGAATTGACCCGACCGCAAAGCGGCCGGATACGATGCCTGTCCCAAGCTCGCTGATCACGAAGGAATGGAAGTTTCGCGCCGCTGCCCGGCCCGAAATCTGGCGTATCAAGCTGCCTGGTTCAGTCAATGCCCGCTGTCCGGTAAAAGCCCTGTCATTCAATCCTCCGCCGCGATGCAGCGCCAAACACAAGTCGCTGCATAAGGATGAATACGACCAAAAGAAAGCCGATCACGATTTTTGTCCACCAACTGGACAAGGTGCCATCAAAAATGATGTAAACTTGCACAAGTCCCTGCATCATCACCCCGATAAAGGTGCCAATCGCAAACCCATAGCCGCCTGCCAGCAATGTGCCACCGATAACCACCGCACAGATCGCGTCCAGCTCTACGCCCACCGCCGCCAGCGGATACCCGGCGGATGTGTACAAAGAGAATACAATCCCACCAAGCCCGGCAAGAAAACTGGACAGCGTGTAAATCAGGATCGTGGTTCGGCCGATCGGCACCCCCATCAGCGAGGCGGACGTCGGATTCCCGCCGATAGCGTAGACGTTAGAGCCAAAGCGCGTACGATGCGCAAGCAGCGTCCCAACCTCAAAAACCAGCAGCATCAGCGCACCGATGGCCGTAATCCGTCCTCCGCCCGGCAGTTTGACGAACAGCGCCGAGATTTCGTGGTAGAACGGGTGCAGGATAGGGATCGACTCTTGCGTCAGGATCGACGCGGCCCCGCGTGCAAAGAACATGCCCGCCAGTGTCATGATGAAAGACGGCACCTCAAGATAGTGGATGATGCAGCCCATGGTCGCCCCAACGGCCACCGCCACCGCCAGTGCGACGGCAAACGCCACCAGCGGATGCACGCCCCCCAAGAAAATCAGCGCCGCCAGCAACACACCGGTAAATCCGATCACCGCGCAGATTGACAAATCAATCCCGCCCGACAGGATCACAAAGGTTATGCCAACGGCGGTGATGCCAAGAAAGGCATTGTCGGTCAACAGATCGCCGAGCACCCGCGTTGACAAAAGGCTGGGATATTGCAGGGCCGCCGCCGCATAGGCCAACACAAAGATCAGCGCTGTGGCTGCCAGCGGGCGCAGCGCGCGGGTCATGCCTGTCTTCCCCGTTTGCGGCGCAGCAAACGCGCGGTTTTGGGCGATTGCAGCACCAGAATTATCAAGATCACGGCGGCCTTCACGATAAGGTTAAACTCTGGCGGCAGGCCGGACACCAGAATGCCGGTATTGGTGGCCTGAATGATCAAAGCCCCCAGGATCGACAGCATGATCGAAAACCGCCCCCCCAAAACCGAGGTGCCGCCAATCACGACGGCAAGGATCGCGTCCAGTTCCAGCCAAAGCCCCGCGTTGTTGGCATCTGCCGCCTGAATGTCCGCCGCAGCCAAAAGGCCTGCAATCCCTGCGCAAAGCCCGGAAAAGCTGTAGACGATCATCACCACCAACTTGCCACGCAACCCGGCAAAACGTGCGGCCGACGGGTTGACGCCGATCGCCTCGATGAACAGGCCAAGCGCGGTGCACCGTACGACCAAAATTGCTGCCGCTGCCAGTCCCATCAGCAGGATCGGTGCCACCGGCAGGCCCAGAACGGAACCCGAGCCAAGATAGGCAAGCCACGGGTCGGCAAACGTGACGATAGACCCTTCGGTGATCAACTGTGCCACCCTGCGGCCCGCCACCATCAGAACCAGCGTGGCAACGATGGGCTGCATTTTCATGGCAGCGATAAGAAAGCCGTTCCACGCCCCGCAAGCCACCCCGGCCACAAGCGCCAAAAGTGCAGCAACCCCGGCGGGGTAACCTGCTTCTACCACAGTCGCTGCAATCGCGCCCGCCACGGCCATCACCGCACCAACCGACAGATCGACTCCGCGCGTGGCGATCACCAACGTCATTCCGACCGCCAGAATGGCCACGGGTGCGCCGCTGTTCAGCACATCGATCAGGCTGCCGAACAGCCGCCCGTCCTCGACTGACAGATGAAAGAACCCCGGAAACAACACCCAGTTACCAAGCAGCACCAACACCAGCGCCGCCACTTGCACCGACAAACCGGGCAACATCCGTTGGATCAGGCGCGACAGGGCGGTCATGTGGCGGCCCTTGATTGCGTTGCAATCTCGCGCACGATGATGTCAGGTGAAATATCGGCCCCCCCCCCAGTTCGCAGACCAACGTGCGGTCGCGCATCACCGCCGCGCGGCTGGAATAGGCCACCCCTTCGTCCAGTTCTGACGAGATCACGACCAATGCCAACCCATCTTCACGCAGCCGGTTGATAAAGCGTACGATTTCGGCGTGCGCACCTATATCGATACCGCGCGTCGGCTCATCCAGAATAAGCAGCGTCGGGTCGGTGGCCAGCCAGCGCGCCAGAATAACCGTTTGCTGATTGCCCCCCGACAAAAGCTTCACCGCCATATCCGGCGAGGCAGCACGAATGTCCAGCGCCTCGGCAAAGCGCCCGGCGATGTCATACTGTTCTTCGCGGTTCAGCGCGCGAAACGTTCCCAACTTGCCCTGCAGCGCGATGACAATGTTTTCGCGCACCGACAGGTCGTCGAAAATGCCGTCAGCTTTGCGATCCTCGGGGCAAAAGCCCCAGCCAAGGCGGATCGCATCCCGGGGGGCTTGCAGATCCACCGCTGTGCCCGCCACCCGGACTACCCCCGCATCATGCGGATCGACCCCGAAGATCATGCGCGCCGTCTCGGTGCGCCCCGACCCCAGAAGACCGGCCACCCCAACTACCTCGCCTGCATGGATTTCGAGAGAAAACGGCAGTATCTGCCCGGTGCAGCCCAGCCCGTCAAAGCTGGCAATCGCCGCGCCGGTCGGGCGTTCGTCCGCCGCAAAGGGAACCCCGCCAAAGGCGATATCCTTGCCCAGAATAAGCTGCACCAGATCAGACTGTGACGTCTGCCGCAAATCCTGAGACCCCACCACCCGGCCGTTGCGCAAAATTGTCGCGTGATCGGCAATGGCAAAGGCCTGATCAAGGTAATGCGTGATGAATACAATCGCGAGGCCCTGATCGCGCAGCGTGCGCAGCATCGCAAACAACCGGTCCACCTTTTGCAGGTCAAGACTGGCGGTGGGCTCATCCAGGATAAGCGCCTTGCCCGACAGGTCCACCGCACGGGCTATCGCCACGATCTGCTGCACCGCCACCGAGAAGCTGCCCAGTTCTGCCCGCACATCCACCGTCAGTCGATACCGCTCCAGCAGCGCGCGGGCCGCCACTTCGGTCGCGCCTTTTTGCACCAGTCCAAATCTGCGCGGCTGCCGCCCCAACATCAGGTTTTCGGCCACCGAACGATTGGGCAGCAGGTTGACCTCCTGATAGACCGTGCCGATCCCGAAATCCTGCGCGTGCTGTGGATCGCGAAAGTTTACGCCCGTGCCCTCCATCAGAACCTGGCCCTCATCGGGGTGGTAAACACCGGTCAGAATCTTGATCAGCGTCGATTTACCGGCGCCATTCTTGCCCAAAAGCGCATGGACCTGCCCCGCTTTCAGCGCAAAATCCACCCGGTCCAGCGCGCTGCGCGCCCCAAAAGCTTTCTACACTCCTCTGGCTTCCAGAACCGTGTACGCCTGTGACATGCCCGTCATATACTGCCCGCCATGCTTAGTATCCCAAGGCCTTGCGGCGCTTGTAGTCCCCGCCAGGATCATCGGCCTGCGTGTAAAGGGTAGACGGGGTCACAATTAACTTTGGCGCAGGGATGCCGTCTCGCAAATAAGCCTCCAGCACGTCAAACGCCGGTCCGGCCATATTGGGCGTCAGTTCCACCGTTGCATTTGCCTCGCCTGCCGCCATCGCGGCATAGATGTCGGGCACCGCGTCGATGGACACAACCAGAATATCTTTGCCCGGTGCCCGCCCCGCCTCTTTGATCGCCTAAATAGCGGCGATCACCATGTCATCGTTATGCGCGTACACCGTACAAACACTGCGCCCGCCGCCTGCGGCCCTCAACATCCCTTCCATCACCTCTTTGCCTTTGGAGCGGGTGAACTCGCCGGTCTGGCTGCGCACAATGGATACATTCGGCGCCGAGGCGATGGCCTGTTCGAACCCTTTCTTGCGGTTGATCGCGAGCGTCGACTCGACAGTGCCTTGCAATTCAACGACGCGGCAGGGCGCGCCGTTGACAGCATCCACAAGCCATTGCCCTGCGACCCGGCCCTTTTTGATCTGATCAGAGGCGACCGAGGCCAGGAACAACTGCGGATCAGAATCCACACCGCGATCCAGCAGAACCACCGGAATGCCCGCCTCTTGCGCCTCGGTCAGTACATCCTGCCACCCGGTGGCCACCACGGGGGCCAACAGGATTGCATCCACCCCTTGCTCGATAAAACCGCGGATCGCTTTGATCTGGTTTTCCTGCTTTTGCTGGGCGTCGGCAAACTTAAGGTCAATCCCGCGCGCCGCCGCCTCGGCCTTGGTCACCGCCGTTTCGGCCGCCCGCCAACCCGATTCAGGCCCAATCTGCGAAAACCCCACCGTCAGGCTTTCCGCCCGCGCGGCATACGGCCCGGAGGCAAACACCGCAGCCAGGCCGGCAGTCACGATGGATTTTCTCATGGCCCCTCCAACGCCGCAATGGCCCAAGCCGTTGATCTGCAAAAACCTCAATCGTCAAAGACCAAAGCGGATCGAATATCCAAGGCCTATGCCAGGCACACTGTTCTAAAGTAATACTATTGGTAAATGAATAATCCAGCGCAGGTTTGCAGCATCATATCGTCGACCGGGTCATGGCATTTCCGGCTCTACTGCAGCAGATATTTCCCCCACCATCACAGACCCTCCTCCGTGCAAGCGGTGCAAATCTGGCGACAAAAGGCCCTGAAGCCAGCCGAATTCGCGCGGTGCGATCTTACCGCACGAGACGCCGATCAGCGGGGGCTTTGCGACCACTTAATTTGCCGCGGAAACGGTCAGGAAGATTGGGGGTGGCTAAGTCCAAGCTTTGCAACCAGTCCCGGCATCCATCCCCACCGTGACGCTGCAATTGGATTGACGATCAGAAAGACATTGCGCTGAAACGCCGGGGCGTCGGGTATTTCGAACAGGCGGCCTGCCTGAACATGCGATCGTGCCAGACGCCGCGGCAGATAGGCTGACCCGTTGCGTTCCAGCATATAATTCAGCGCCCAGATCGCCGAGCCGAAGGTGACCCGTGCCGTCCCGACATCTGAAAAGGCCAAGGCGTGCCTGGAGCGGAACTCTGCCCCCAGATCAACATAGATATAGCCGGGGTCAAACCGCATCGGACGGTCCGGTTCGGTGGCATAAAGCACAAGCTCGTCGGGTGGCAGGCGATAGACGGTTTGATCTCCGGGGGCGGCCAGCCGATAGGTCAGCGCCACATCCAAAAGACCGGCACTTAACATCCGGTAAAGTTCCGCCTGATCCCCCGGCCAGACCGACAGCGCCATCCGTGGATTTCCTGCGTTCACTTCGTCGAAAATCTGTTTGCCAAACTCTGGCCACAAGTCGGGGTCGCAGCCGAAATTGCAGACCGACTCGGTGCCCCGCGGTGGGGCGGTTTCTTGCCGCGCCTGCCGCCAAAGCCCGATCATAATCTCGGCATAACCCAGTAATTTGGTCCCTGAAGCGGTCAGCGTCACCCCGGATTTCTGGCGGTGAAGCAATGTCGCCCCTAGTTCTTGCTCCAGCGTGCGCAGACGCGCCGTCACCGTGGATTGCGTGACATTCAGTTGCTCGGACGCCCGTACAAGGCTGCCACTCTCGACAATGGACACAAACGTTTGCAACCCGACGATGTTCATCTTTGTCCACTCAATTCGAAATTTTCGAACTAAATATGCCAAAAGTTTCGTTATGACAATATGTCGCAGTCTGACAGGATAAGGCTGCGTCACAGGAGAACGGCCCATGGCATGCATCGCATCCAACCAACCCGCGCCAGTGGCACGCGATGCGTTTGTGCGCTCGATGCGCCGGGTTGCCAGTTCCGTAGCGGTGGTGACAACCGATGGGTCTGCGGGATGCCACGGTGCTACCGTCAGCGCATTTTCGTCGGTTTCGGCAGACCCGCCGATGATCCTTGTGTGTTTGCTGTCAGGCAGCCGGATCGCCGAGGCGGTGGCGGCCAATGGCAATCTTTGTATCAACGTCTTGCCGCAGGACCGTCCCGACCTTGCCAACCGTTTTGCCGGCCGGGATGATCATCTGGTTGATGACCGCTTTTCTGGCGTCGACTATTACGGCGTCCGGGGGTCTGCGCCAGAGATTGACGGTGCAACAATCTTTTCAGGTCTGGTCGAACAAATTGTTCCGGCAGGCAGCCATAGCATCGTCATTTGTCAGGTTCAAAGCGTCCGCGACGGCTGTACGGCACCTTTGGCCTATCTTGACGGCACGTATCATTGCGTTGTGCCGCACGTCCTACCGGCCGATCCCGCAGACCAGCGTCCCAGAAAGCCCCCGCAATGACCGACCTGAAACACTACAAGATGCTGATTGATGGCGAATGGGTGGCTGCCAGTGATGGCGCTGCGTTCGAAAGCGTCAATCCAACCACCGGCAAAGTCTGGGCGA
>JAYUHO010000286.1:0-27117 GCA_043766915.1 Cypionkella sp. | reverse complement strand
ATTTTTCGAAGATCGAAGCCGGCAAGATGCAGCTGGAAAGCGTGACTTTCAGTCTTGAGGAACTGGCCGGGCGGGTTGAAGATCTGCACATGCTGCGCGCCGAGGAAAAAGGCCTGACATTTGAAGTGCTTATTGGTTCGGGCGCAGAGGTGCGCCGTTTGGGCGATCCCCACCGTGTTCAGCAAGTCCTGCATAATTTGATCAGCAATGCGATCAAATTCACGGATAAAGGCGAAGTCATGGTCAAAATCGTTGGTCGCAGCGATAGGCCGCTTTTCATCGAAGTGCGTGACACCGGGATCGGCATGACTGCGGCGCAACTGGAACATCTGCACGACGAATTCACGCAGGCCGATGTGTCTGTTACCCGCCGTTTCGGCGGTACAGGGCTTGGCATGGCGATTACCCGCACGCTTGTTGAATTGATGGGCGGAACGATCCACACCG
The DNA here is from genome assembly GCA_043766915.1 of Cypionkella sp. GTDB lineage: Bacteria > Pseudomonadota > Alphaproteobacteria > Rhodobacterales > Rhodobacteraceae > JANNAT01. Next base: position 26,670 of record JAYUHO010000286.1, on the reverse strand, counting down.
ACTCCACGCTTGGCGAAGGGACGACAATTCAGGTTACGCTGCCATTGCCGGTAAGCGAGGAACCGATCCGGGCAGTTCCTGAACTTTTGCGGGGCGCGATCAGCCTGCAAGGGGTGCGGATTTTGGCAGCCGACGACAATCTTACGAACCGCATGGTGCTGGAAATGATGTTGGAACGGCGCGGTGCCGAAGTCGTTTTGGTGTCCAATGGTGCGCAGGCCGTTGAAGTCTGGGCCGCGGGCCGCTTTGATGCCGTGCTGTTGGATATCGCGATGCCTGTCATGGACGGGCCGACCGCGTTGCACGAAATCCGCGCCCTTGAGATCAAGCGCAACGGTCCGGCTGTTCCAATCATTGCTGTTACGGCAAATGCCATGTCACACCAAGTCGTGGATTATCTGGTGTTGGGCTTCGATGCTTGCGTGGCAAAGCCTTTGAATTCAAACGATCTTGCATTCGCTATCTATGCGCTGATCACCGAGGCAGGAAAGGCAGAGGGGTCAGCTGGGTTCAGCCATCAGGCCCCGATGCCAATTCTTCCATAAGCGCGATCAGCGGCGGTTCTGCGTCGCGCCAATGCTGATCATCTGCACACTGCCGCGCAAGGTCGTCGCTTGAATACTTCAAAGCCGCCCTAAATTCGCCAGTGCCGGGAAAACCACGTGTTCCGGCAAATTCCACAGTTTTATGCGCCGGTTAGAGCGGGTTGCAGCCAATCTGATTCAGATTGGCTGCAACCCAAGACAAACCGAGATTGGGAATGTTGCGTGTTGCTTTCAATGGGGTGAACCCGATTGAAAGCAACACGCTCTAAACGATGGCCACCAACGTCGGCAGCGGGAATTTCCGGCGTTGGGATTGGCTTTAAGGGCCTCGAAGGTCGTTATTATTTGCCCGATCATTCCGCAAAAACGAACGCGGCAGGGAAAGCGCCTCGCCGTTCATCGCGCTGCCCCTGTCGCTCTCCGGTGTAAGAGATGACCAGAGCACCAGCGATCAACCGGTGCGCAGGATGTCGCACCTGTTTTGCAACACGTGTCTGATCGGTGTTTCTGCCTTCGCGCGTGCTGATTTGCACGGGGCCATATCGGTTGTGTGGCGACGACCGGTGTCGTGACGCAGAGGAACTTCAGCCAATTGCAGGCCGCGTATTGCATTTTGGTCCATCAGGCGCATGTGACAGATATGTTTACCTTTTCCCCGTGGCGGCCGCATTCAAAGGCGAAATGAAACTTTCTCGTGCATCCCTGCGTTATACGTGAGCATACAAATACAATCGGAGGTCGAAAATGATTGTTGCGTATTTGCTTTTTGGAGTTCTTGCCGGCGCTGTCAGTTTTTTCACGGCCCTTTTTCTTGGTGCATCCTTCTGGTTCGCGCTTTTGCTTTACACGGCTGTCGGAGCGGTCGGCATAGTTTTGCTTCCGGTTGTCGTGTTGGCGGTGACGGCACTGAACCGGCAATTTGCGCCGAAAACTGTAGCAGAATTTGATGCTGTTGCACCGGTCGCACAGCCCGTCCCGTTTGGAGCTTATTACCAGAGTGCGACGGCGCGCAGGCCTGATCAGACAATGACAATCCTGGCCGTCGATGACGAGCCTTTCATCCTGGAGCTGATCCCAAAGATCGCGGCGAAAGCTGGATACCCGGATGTCACTACCGTTGGGTCTGGCATGCAGGCTATTGAGATTATAGAGAAGTCTGGCAAGGTGTTCGACTGTCTGGTGTTCGATATCAACATGCCGGAAATGGATGGTATCGACCTTTGCGCACGGGTGCGCCGCATTCCGGGGTACAGCAAAACCCCGATCATCATGTTAACCGCGATGCGGGACAGAGACTATTTTGACCGCGCGTTCAAAGCCGGTGCAACGGACTACGCTGCCAAGCCGTTTGATGTGATCGACTTTGGCGAACGCCTGAAGAAGGCCGAGGCGATGGTGATGGCGTTCCACAAGCAAGCCGATGCGGCGCGGACCGGCGCGGCAAATGCACCGGACGTGGTCGGCACGCATCACCTTGATCTGGCTGATTCCCTTCCGATTTTGGGGGTGAAAGACCTGATAGATTATCCGGCCCTGCAAAACTATCTGACCCGGTTCTCTGACGCCGCTGTCGGGGTATCCTTTGTAATGGCCGTTGCAGTCGACCGGATTGAGGCGATTCATGCAGAAACGTTGCCCGCTGATTTCTTGCACACGCTTACCCGGGTGGCCTTTGCAATCGACGACGTTTTCAAACCTGCAGGATATGTGATGTCCTATGCGGGGCAGGGGCGCTTTGTCATTGTATCCAACGGCGCGACCCTTCCGCTGGCCATGGACAAGGAAACTGAAATTCAAGAACGGCTTGGACAAAAGCGCATTGGCCGCGACACAGGGGGTGATCTGGCTCTTACGGTTTCTGTCGGGAACCCGGTTCGCCCCGGCTCTGGCAGGGCAGAGAGAGCCAAGTTTGCTTTTGAAAGTGCGATCGCTCTTGCCGATCACCGTGCATCTGGCAAACAAGGCACTTTGGGTCCGCGATATGTGCAGCTCTTTCATCGCTAGCAGACGCGATCGCCTTTGGCATTGGGGTGCCAGCCGCGTAAGATGCACTTGAAGCCAGTGCAATTTCAACTGCGCATCAAAGCGGGTGACTGATGGACGATCTGCTGATGATCAATGCTGTCAACGCAGCAGGCACGGTCATACTTGTGCTGAACGATGCCGGTTTGATCGTCGAAGCCACGCCGGCGGCGGCAGGTTTTCTGGGCTATGACCGTGCTGAATTGCTGGGAATGGCTGTGCCGGCTTTCCTGGCCGTCGCCTCACTTTCCGATCTGCAGGCCTTTGTTGACCCATCATCTGTTCATCCGTGTGTTCGGGCGATGACGGCGCGCACCAAGGCTGCCCAATCCGTGCCTGTTGTGGTCGAGATCACGCCGTGGACCGACACCAACGGCGGGCATTTTTTCACGCTGATCTTGCGCGACACCGCTGTCGAACGCCATTTGGGGGGGCTGATCAAAAATGATCTTGTCCGATCCAACAATGCGATCCTTGGCGCGAACATCGGCGTTTTCGAGTATGATACGGTGGAAAGTAGCGTGATCGTATCCGACATCTGGCGAAAGATGCTGGAACTGGAGCCCGGGGAAATCGTCGATGAGCAGGTGGAATGGCGCGGACGCGTGCATCCGGATGATCTTTCGGCCGCGCTTGAACCGGTCCGTCTTTGTGTCGAGGGTCTAGCCGAGCGGGCAAACTGCGAGTATCGGCTGCATTCGCGTGACCGGTCGCAGTGGCGGTGGATGCGAACAGACGTCGCCGTCACGCAGCGCGATGCCACCGGCAAGGTCAGCCATCTTATCGGCTCGCAAGTCGACATTACCGATCGCAAGACGATGGAAGAAGATCTGCGGATCAGCGTCGAGCAATTCAGGTCTGCATGCGAAAATGCCCCGATTGGAATGGCAATCGTTGGTCTGGATGGTGCGTGGCTACAGGTCAATCCCGCGCTGTGCAGTCTTTTGGGCTATTCCGAGGCCGCGTTTCTCAAGACCAATTTTCAGTCGCTGACCCACCCGGACGACCTTGAAGCAGATCTGAGTCAGCTTAAACTTTTGATGGCTGGCGCGATACCATCCTACAAGATTGAAAAACGGTATTTCCGGTCAAATGGCGCGATCGTGTGGGGGATGCTAAGCGTCGCCATGGTTCAGGATGCCGAGGGCAAGCCTGCCCATTTCATTTCCCAGATCGTCGATGTGACCGAACAGCGACGTTTCAATCAGTTAAAGACCGAATTCGTATCCGTCGTCAGTCACGAACTGCGTACCCCGTTGACGTCGATCCTTGGGGCGCTTTCGCTTTTGGCTTTGATGGACGATCAACAGTTTTCCGACGATGCGCAACGCCTGCTTTTCATCGCAAAGACCAACGGCGAACGCCTGAACAGCATGGTAAGTGACATTTTAGATTTCGAGAAATTCTCGACCACACAACTGCGTTTTGCGATATCACGTCAACCCATTGTCAAGCTGGTCGAAGAGTCCCTGCTGGCCAATCTTGGCTATGCCGGAAAGTTCGGTGTGCGCTTTATCTCTCATTCGCCCGACAGAACGGCAACCGGCCTTGTTGATCCAAAGCGGTTTCATCAGGTGATGGACAATCTGCTGTCAAATGCGGCCAAGTTTGCCGATCACAACAGTGCGGTAAACGTTTCCATCGAAAAGCAGGCCGCGATGATCCGCGTGGCTGTCAGCAACGTCGGCGCAGGCGTACCAGAGTCGTTCCGCGAATTGGTGTTCAAGCCGTTTTCGCAGGCCGCCGCCGCGTCGAACCGCAAGCGGGGCGGAACGGGATTGGGTCTGAGCATCGCAAAACAGATCGTGGAGCAAATGGGCGGTACGATCGGGTTCGAAAGTGTTCCGGATAAAATCACAACATTCTGGTTCACAATCCCCGGCACCAATCCGGTTTAAGGGCGGGTTTTCTGGCTGGTCCAACGGGTTTGATCCGTTAAAATTCGGGCTTGGGCTGGCCGTGGTTGGGTCAAAACGGGTAAGGTTCTGCCAAAAACACCGGCATCAGACCTTACGGTCAAGCACCGCAAAGTCCTGCGTCCGGTACACCCGAACCTCTTCAGGGCATGCGGATGTTCAGCGGACGGGGTCCGGTTCGCTTTGCCGCGAAACGGTATTCGGCCAGAGCAATTGCCTGCTCGAAGGTCAGGGTGACATCGTCGAGACTCCCGACATTCGGCTGAATCGGATTTCCGATTGAAACTTCGATGTCCAGGGGATCACCGCTGTCATACTCCAGGTTCTTGTTGTCCAGCAGGCTTTGCACTGTTGTCTCAATTTCCAGACCCGAGAAAGACGTTGTGGCGTTGGTTACGATGATGAAAATTCCGCGTCCTGCATAGGCCATAAGGTAACCGCTTGCCCGCAACGTCTCAGCTGCCGCATCGGCAACTTCGGCCAGCGCAGAGTTGAATTCCTTTACCGAGGCGCGGGAACAGATCACGCCGACCCGGTCGATCTGCACGGCAATGACCTGCGATGCGCCGACCCCCGAGCGCGACTTCTGGGCCAGATAGTTCGCCAATGCTGCATAATCGATCAGGTCTGCCGCAGTTTCGATCTGTATCGCATCGCAAAGATCGAACATCTGGGTATCGGCTGCGGCAGGGTGCATCGCCGTCGTGGCCATTGCCGCGATGCCCGCATCCCGCCGCAGCCTGATCAATTCTTGCGCGGTCCGCAGACGCGCGCCAAGGTCGGCAATATTGAACGGCTTCGTCGCATAGTCCGTGGCGCCGGCCTTGAATGCATTGTCGAGGTAGTCTTTTTCCGACATTGCGGTCAGCATGATGATCGGTGTTCTGCGATAGGCCGGTATCAGGCGGGTCCGCGCGCACAGCTCCATGCCGTCCATGTTGGGCATGTTGATATCAAACAGCAGACACTCGAAGGCTTCGGTACTGCTGGTTATGGCCTCAAGCGCCAATTCACCCGAGGATGTGGTGGTGACGTCGGTAAACCCGGCTTTCGCCGCAATCATCGGAAGCAGTTCAAGAATGAAAGGATCATCGTCTACCGCGAGAATTCTCATTTTTTATGCCCGGTTTTTGAGGTTTTATAGATTTAACCATAAGATCGTGACTTCAATGATCTGCGTCAAGAACACTACAACCTGAGGTAAGATAGACTTACCTTGATCAGCCTTTATGAAACAATTTTCAAGGGCCGAAGCCCCGAAATGCTAAAAACACCGCCCGACCTGATGCGGTGTATGCCACAGCAGGATTGACGTTGGGTGCGCGCAGGGCGTGGGGCCGATCTTCGCAGAAATCGACATCACCGCTTGCCAAGGCGGATCATGCTGACCGTGGTCGGGCCAAATCAGCCGTATCGGGCAATCGCGCCTTTCAGAGGAAAACTTGTTCGTTGTCTTGCTTCAGATGCGCTACCCTTTCCAGACGTCAAAGCCTGCGGCAAACCCGGCGTGGTGGATAGCTGATGCAATTTGAAGATGCGGATCGCAAGACATTGGCGCTGATCGCGCAGTGGCGGCGCGACGTGCGGCATTTTCGTGCTGAGGCGGTTCCTATGGCGATTTTGATGCGGCTGCAGGCGGCAATGGATTGCGCGCCGTCCGTGGGCAATGCGCGGCCTTTGCGGGTGATCCGGGTAGAGGATGCCGCCTTGCGCGCCGAGGTGCGGGCCGAGTTTATGCGCTGTAACGCCGGTGCCGCCGAATGCTATAGCGGCGATCAACGTCTGGCCTATGACGCGCTGAAATTGGCAGGGCTGGACCGTGCGCCAGTCCAATTGGCGGTGTTTACCGATACCAGTCCGCCACAGGGGCACGAGTTGGGACGACAAACACAGCCCGAAACCCTGCAGCAATCGACCGCGATGGCGCTGCATCAGCTGTGGTTGGCGGCGCGGGCGGAAAATCTGGGGCTGGGGATGGTGTCGATTTTGCAGCCTGCCGCCATCGAGGCGCTGTTTGCTGTGCCGCACGGGTGGGTTTTCTCGGCTTATCTGTGTCTGGGCTGGCCGGAAACCCGCGATGACACACCGCTGTTGCACCGGGTTGGGTGGCAAGAGAACACCGCGACGCAGTGGATGGTGCGTTAAGGCCGTTCAGGTTTGTCTGGATGCGGAATTTGCAGCCTCGTCCTTGGCTCGAATGCGATTTCCGATGTCGTTGTGTCCCTCAAAACCTCAACCGCTTCAGGCGTCGGGTCAGCGCGCCAATGCCAGCAAGGCACTCACATCCAGATGGGCCTCCAGATGGGCTGCAAGCGCGTCAAGCGTCGCCTCAACCGTCGCGCCATAGCTGATGCCCGACGACGCGCGCGCGCCGAGCCCGGTCAAAAACGCTGCGCGAAACGCATCGCTGCCAAACATGCCATGCAGATAACTGCCCATAATTTGGCCACTGCCCGAGACGGCGCCTTCGTATTCGCCATTGATCCGGGCAAAGGCGCGGATGCGGTCCGGGCCATCGCTGGTGCCGATGTGAATTTCATAGCCCTGCATCGGTTGGCCGGTGGCCTGATGAACTGCCTGCACACGGGTCAGCTGTTTGTGCGGCGTCATCGTCGTGGTCACGTCCAGCAGGCCAAGGCCGGCGGTTGTTCCGGCAGCCCCTTCGATGCCGTCAGGATCGTCAATCCATTGGCCAAGCATCTGATAGCCACCGCAAATGCCCAACACGTGGCCGCCGCGCCGCACATGCGCCGCCAGATCAACGTCCCAGCCCATCGCGCGCAAATAGGTCAGATCGGCGCGGGTTGATTTTGATCCGGGCAGGATGACCAGATCGCACACCGGAAGGACTTGGCCTGCATGCACCATCGTCAGGTTTACGCCGGGTTCTTGCGCCAAAGGGTCGAGATCATCGAAATTGGCGATGCGTGAAAATACCAAAGCGGCAATGCGCAAAGCCCCGGTGCCGCCCAAACCGCTGGATCGTGGCAGATCAAGCGCATCTTCGGCGGGCAGCCTGTGCGCCTGTGCAAAGAAGGGCACCACGCCAAACCCGCGCCATCCGGTGCGCGCCGCAATCAAGCGGTAACCATCGTCGAACAGCGTAGGGTCGCCGCGAAATTTGTTGATGATAAACCCAGCGATCATCGCAGCATCGCCCGCATCCAGCACGGCTTGGGTGCCCACAATCTGCGCAATCACCCCGCCGCGATCTATGTCACCGATCAGCACCACCGGCACATCCGCTGCGCGCGCAAATCCCATATTGGCGATGTCACCTTTGCGCAGGTTCACTTCCGCAGGGCTGCCAGCCCCTTCGACAATCACCAGATCATACTGCGATTTCAGCCGGTTGAAACTGTCCAATACCGGGGCCATCAGACTGGGTTTCAGCGCCGCATAATCGCGCGCCTTCACCGTTGCCACCCGTTGTCCTTGCACGATGACCTGTGATCCTACGTCGGATTCCGGCTTCAACAGCACCGGGTTCATATCGGTGTGCGGATCAACCCCACAAGCCAGCGCCTGCAACGCCTGTGCGCGGCCAATCTCGCCGCCATCCGCCGTGACGGCGGCATTGTTCGACATATTCTGCGGCTTGAACGGGGCCACCGACAGCCCCCGCAGCCGCGCCGCCCGGCACAGGCCCGCCACCAACAGCGATTTGCCGACGTTGGAACCAGCGCCTTGGATCATCAACGCCTTCATCGTAATGCCGGGCCCCGGCATTCATCTTGGCCTAAATACCTCCGCCGGAGGCACCTGTTGGTGGCCCAAGGACAACGTCTCAAAACTCAACCCCCGCCTGCGCCTTGATGCCAGACCGGAACGGATGCTTGATCAGGGTCATTTCCGTCACCAGATCGGCCAGCTCGATCAGGTCTTCTTTGGCGTTGCGCCCGGTCAGCACCACATGTGTCATCGGCGGCTTTTCGGTGGATAGAAACGCCACGACCTCTGCGATATCCAGATAATCATACCGCAGGGCGATGTTGATCTCATCCAACAAGACCATCCGGTTGGCCGGATCGCGGATCAGGTCTTTGGCCTTTTCCCAGCCCTTGGCGGCCATCGCCACATCACGGGCACGGTCCTGGGTTTCCCAGGTAAAGCCTTCGCCCATTGCGTGAAATTCGCACAGGTCGGAAAAATGCGCCTCGATCATCCGCCGCTCACCGGTGTCCCAGGCCCCTTTGATGAATTGCACCACGGCGCAGGGCATCTGGTGCGCGATGCAGCGCAGGATCATGCCAAAGCCGCTGGATGATTTGCCCTTGCCCGCCCCGGTATGGACGATGATCAGGCCCTTATCGCCCGATTTGGTTGCCATGATCTTGTCGCGCGCGGCTTTCTTCTTGGCCATCTTGGAATTGTGGCGCGCGTCTGGGTCAAGCGGTGCGACGGGCACGATTACCGGTGGGATGTCGTTTACGTCGGTCATGGCGGCGGTCCTTGTCCTTGACTCCGGGGGGCAACTGGCTCAGGTAATTTCACAGTGTTGGTGCCTGTCCTACGGCAGGCGAAAAGGGAATGCGACAGATTTTGCGACCTATATGGGTGCAAGGCCGAAGCGCAGCCGCCCCCGCGACCGTGACCGGAAAGGTCCGCCCCATGCCACTGGCCCCAAATCGGGCTGGGAAGGGGGGCAGGGCCGTTGGGGGAAACCCTTGAATCCGCAAGCCGGGAGACCTGCCAGCACAAGACGACTGAACGGGCGAACGGGGTGTTTCGCGGCCGGCAGGTGAACCCACGCGTGTGACGGGTTCCCGGTCTGGTATCCCCAATAGGCCAATTGCACAGGGACGACCATGACGACGCTGCATGTCTGTATCACCTGCAAAGCAGGCGAGATTGTCGAGGAAGGCGCAGCGCCGCCCGGCGCGCGTCTGCACGCGGCGTTGCTGGCTGCGGGGGTGCCTGCGGCTGTGCGCATCGTGCCCGTCGAATGCCTGTCGGCCTGCACTCAAAGCTGCGCCGTGGCGCTGTCTGGCCCCGGCAAGTGGAGCTATGTTTACGGCCGCTTAACGGCTGACGACGCCGCCGATATTCTGGCCGGTGCCGCCGCCTATGCCGAGGCCCCGGATGGCATCGTGCCATGGCGTGCGCGCCCCGTGATTTTCCGCAAGCAAAGCCTTGCCCGTATTCCCCCGCTGATGTCCCCACCCGGAGAACTGACATGACCGATCTGGCCAAAATTCCCGTCACTGTGATCACTGGCTTTCTGGGGGCTGGAAAAACCACGCTGATCCGCCATCTGATGCAAAACCCCCAAGGCAAGCGGCTGGCGATACTGGTTAATGAATTCGGCACCTTGGGCGTGGACGGCGATATCCTGAAATCCTGCGCCGACGCCAATTGCCCGGTCGAAAACATCGTTGAACTTGCCAACGGCTGCATCTGCTGCACCGTGGCCGATGATTTCATCCCAACGATAGAGGCATTGATGGCCCTGCCGGTGCGCCCGGATCATATCATCATCGAAACTTCTGGTCTGGCCCTGCCCAAACCATTGTTGAAGGCGTTTGACTGGCCGGCGATCCGGTCGCGCATTACGGTGGATGGGGTGATCACGCTGGCGGATGCCGAGGCGGTGGCGGCGGGGCGGTTTGCCCCCGATCTGGCGGCGGTTGAAGCGCAGCGATTGGCCGACCCCAGTATTGACCACGAAACGCCATTGGCTGAAGTGTTTGAAGATCAGATTTCCTGTGCCGATATCGTGCTGCTCTCGAAGGCCGATCTGGCCGGTGAGGCTGGTTTGGCGGCGGCCCGTGCGGTGATTGAGGCGGAATCCCCGCGCAAACTGCCGATCCTTGCGATGACCGAAGGCGTGATTGACCCGCGCCTGATCCTGGGTCTGAATTCCCGCGCAGAAGATGATATCGCTGCGCGCCCAAGCCACCACGATGGCCATGATGACCACGAACACGATGATTTCGACACGGTGGTGATTGATTTTCCAGAAATCAGCGACCCCGAGGCGTTGGTCGCCGCGATTCAAAGATTGGCCCATGAACAGAATATCTTGCGGGTCAAAGGCTATGTCGCTGTAACCGGCAAACCGATGCGCCTTTTGGTGCAGGCCGTGGGCACACGCGTGCGCCACCAGTATGACCGGCCATGGGGCTCAACACCCCGCCTCAGCCAGTTGGTGGTGATCGCCGAGCATCATCATGTGAACGAGGCCGCCATTCGCGCCGTGCTGGGGGCCTGATCCAGCCATGCACGTCGTCTTTCGCGAAAGCCACGGGTTGGAGGAAACCGAAACACCGTTCGATCTGGGACAATCCCCGGCCGATCTGGTGGTTTTGTCGTTTTCTGACAGTGATCTGGGCGCGTTTGAGGCGGGCTATCATCGGGCGCGCAAGGTTGGCAATACTGCCCATCCCACCTTGCGTTTGGCCAGCCTTATGGCGCTGAAACATCCGCTGTCGGTGGATACCTATGTCGAGCAAACCCTGTCGGGGGCCAAAGGCATTCTGATCCGGCTGATCGGCGGGGAAAATTATTGGGCCTATGGCATGGCCTCGGTGCAGGATTTGTGCCGCAAGCGCGGAATTGCGCTGGCCGTTCTGCCTGCGGATGGGCGCCACGATCCGGGCCTTGATGCGCTGTCAACTTTGCCAGTGTCCACCCTGCGCCGATTGCAGGCGTTGTGTGATGCGGGTGGTGCGGTGGCGGCACAGGCGGCTTTGGCGCAAATGGCGCTGGCGGCGGGGCTTTATGCGGGGCCCGTGATGGGCGATAAAACCGTGCCCGATTGTGGCTGGTATCACCCCGGTCAAGGTGTGGTGCCGGGGCCCGTTGGTGATGGCCCAGCCGTGGCAGTGGTGTTTTACCGCAGCTACCTGACAGCCGCCGATACGGCACCTATTGATGCGGTGATGGATGCGTTGCGTGCACGCGGTTTTTCGCCGCAGGGGCTGTTTGTGCCATCACTGAAAGCATCTGGGGCGGCGGCGTTTTTAACCGCTGCTTTGGCCCGGATTGCCCCTGCTGCCATCGTCAATGCCACGGCGTTTTCGGGCAAGGGCGCGGATGGCACCTCGCCGTTAGACGCCCCCGGCTGCCCGGTGTTTCAACTGGCGCTGTCGACCGCGCGCAGGCGCGATTGGGCGGCGTCAGATCGCGGGCTATCCCCCGCCGATCTGGCCATGCATGTGGTATTGCCCGAGGTGGACGGGCGGATATTCGCGGGTGTGGCGTCGTTCAAATCCCCCGGCAAACGTGACCCCGACCTGCAGTTTTCCCGCTTTGCCCACCGTGCCGATGCAGGGCGGATTGCAGGTGTCGCAGACCGTGTGGCGGCATGGGTGCGGCTGGCCGCGGCATCTGCCGATACGCGGCAAATCGCGGTGATCCTGTCGACCTATCCTGGCAGACCCGATCAGATTGCCCATGCGGTGGGGTTGGATGCGCTGGCCTCGGTGCCTGCGATGCTGCGGCATCTGGCCAAGGCTGGCTATTCCATGACACCGCCCGATGATCTTGGGGCCCGGCTGGTGCGTAAGACGCTGACATGGCCATTGGCCGACTATCGGACCGCCCTGCAAAGCCTTCCCGCCCCCCTGCGCGCCAACCTGAACGCGGCGTGGGGCGATCCTGCCGACGATCCGGCTTGCCGGGATGGTCAGTTCCAATTCGCCGCCCTGCGCGCGGGCAACGCCCTGATCGCGTTGCAGCCCGAACGCGGCGATGTGGCGGCGCGCGACACCGATTACCACGATCTGGCCCGCACCCCGCGCCATGGCTATGTAGCGTTTTATCTGTGGCTGCGGTTCCAATCCTTGCACGCGCTGCTGCATGTCGGAGCACACGGCACGCTGGAATGGCTGCCGGGCAAATCGGTGGCCTTGTCGGATACCTGCTGGCCCGAGGTTTTGCTTGGCCCCACCCCGGTGATTTATCCGTTCATCGTCAATGACCCCGGTGAGGCGGCCCAGGCCAAACGTCGTATAGGTGCTGTCACTTTGGGCCATATGCCGCCGCCCATGGCCGACAGTACAGTGCCTGAAAGCCTGCTGCGGTTGGAACGGTTGCTCGATGAATATTCCACCGCCGACGGGTTAGACCCGGCGCGGCGGGATCGGTTGATTGGCGCTGTGCGCGCCGAGGCGCAGGCGGCAGGGGTAGAGGCCGATCTTGGCTTGGCCACAGATGCGTCGATGGCCGAAGCGATCACCCGGATTGACCGCTTTGTCTGCGACATCAAGGAAAGCCAGTTTGGTGACGGGTTGCATGTCTACGGCGCTGCCGCAGGGGAAATGGACGGGTTGTTGGCGGCACTGGCGGGGCGTTTCGTGCCACCGGGGCCAGCCGGGTCGCCCTACCGGGGCCGTGCCGATGTGCAACCGACCGGGCGCAACCTGTTCTCGGTCGATCCGCGCGCCGTTCCGTCCCGCGCCGCCCACGCCCAAGGGGTGAAACTGGCCGAAGAACTGCTGCGCCGCCATTTGCAGGACAAGGGCGACTATCCGCGCGGCATCATGCTGGATCTGTGGGGGTCGGCCACGATGCGCACGGCAGGCGAAGAAATCGCCATGGCGCTGCATCTGGCTGGCTTGGCCCCCTTGTGGGACGCAGGCTCTGATCGGGTTACGGGGTTTGACGTGGTGCCGCTGGCTCTGCTCGGGCGGCCAAGGATTGACGTGACCTTGCGCGTCTCGGGCCTTTTTCGTGATATTTTTCCGGGACTTGCGCAGATGTTTCAGGCGGGCGTGGCTGCTTTGGTTGCACGGGAGGAAACGGCGGACGACAACCCCTATGTCGCCAATGTGGCGCGGGTTTATGGCCCAAAGCCCGGTCTTTACGGCATGGGCATGGGGCAGGCTTTAACTGATTTTTCGGATCAGGGGCGGGCGCAAGCGGGGGAGGCTTGGTTGGCCGGATCAAGCTGGGCCATCGACGCCAAGGGTGATGTGGCGCATGACCGCGCGGGGATCGAGGCGCGGCTGATGGGCGCAGACGCCTTTGCCCATGTGCAGGATCTGGCCGAAACCGATGTACTGATGGCCCCCGATTATGCGGCGCATGAAGGCGGGTTTGCCGCAGCGCTGGCGCATCTGGGGGCAGATGCGGCGGCACTTTATCATCTGGACAGCACCCGCGCCGATGCCCCGCGCGCCCGCACCGTGACCGAGGAAATTGGCCGCGTTGTGCGCGCCCGCGCCGCCAACCCCGATTGGGCCAATGGCATGATGCGACACGGCTTTCGCGGGGCCGCCGAGATTACCGCAACGCTGGACAATCTGGCGGCTTATGCGCATCTAACCCGCGCTGTGCCTGCGCATTTGTTCGATCTTTATCACGATGCCACGCTGGCGCGTAATGATCTGGTGGATTTCATGGCGCGTGAAAACCCTGCCGCGTTGCAGGCGCTGCGCGATCGGTTTGCGGCCTTGCGCGATGCGGGCCTCTGGATCACCCGGCGCAATTCGATTGCCGCAACGGTGGGCGCATGAGCACCTCGCCGATCATCCACAGCCCGATCATTCAAGGCTGGTGCCCCGGTGCGCTGCGGCCGATGATGTCGGGCGATGGTCTGGTCGTGCGTGTGCGCCCGCGTGTTGGGCGATTAAGCATGGATCAAGCGGCTGGCCTCGCGCGGCTGGCGCAGGCGCATGGCAATGGCTTGATTGATCTGTCGGCGCGCGCGAATGTGCAATTGCGCGGCATCGCGGACGCGGGGCATCCTGTGTTGATCGCAGCGCTTTATGCCTTGGGCCTGATAGATGAGACCCCGGCAGCAGAGGCCGCACGCAATATCACGGTCACGCCGCTTTGGTTGGCAGGCGATGGCACCGAAGGGCTGGCGAATGACCTGATGGCCCTGATTGCGGCTGTGGATTTTCCCGAACTGCCGGGCAAGTTTGGCTATGCCATTGATACCGGGCTGCAGCCCGTGTTGCGCGGTATCTCGGCCGATATTCGCCTTGAACGCGGGTCGGCGGGCTTTATCCTGCGTGCTGACGGCGCAGAGTGTGGGGCGGCTGTGACGGCTGAAACCGTGAGTGCGGCAGTGCGGGATCTGGCCACTTGGTTTGTGGCATCGGGTGGCATAACCGCAGGTCGGGGCCGGATGGCAGCTTTGATCGAAGGTGGAGCGGTGTTGCCGGACCGCTTTCGCAGCCTGCCTGTTCAGCCCTGCGCCAGCTCTGCCGCCAAACCCGGATTGGTGCAGGCAGGCGCGCTGGTAGGGGTTGAGTTTGGTCAGATGCAGGCGGAAACGCTGGAGGCGCTGGCGCGGCTTGGGGCCATTCGGGTAACGCCGTGGCGAATGCTGCTGATCGAAGGCGCGCGGCAGATGCCGAAGATACCCGGCCTGATCACCGATCCCGATGATCCGATATTGCGGGTGGTGGCCTGCACCGGGGCGCCGGGATGTTTGCAGGCACATCAACCAACGCGCGATCTGGGCCGCGCTTTGGCACCTCATCTGATACAAACGCTGCATATCTCGGGTTGCACCAAGGGCTGCGCGCATCCCGGACCAACGGCGACAACTTTGGTCGCCACGCCTACCGGATTTGATCTGATCCGACACGGAAATGCCGCAGCAATGCCTGCCCTGAATGGCCTGTCGGCTGCCGAAATCCTAGCCCGCCCCCAAATCCTGACCGAGATCACCGCATGACCCACAGCTATATCACCGACGGTGCCGAGATTTACCGCCAGTCGTTCGCCACCATCCGCGCCGAGGCTAATCTGGCACGTTTCACGCCCGAAGAAGAGGTGGTTGCGGTGCGGATGATCCATGCCGCCGGAATGGTGGGGCTGGAGGCGTTCATCGATTTCACCCCCGGCATGGCGATTGCGGCGCGCGCGGCACTGGAAGGCGGCGCGCCGATCCTGTGCGATGTGCGCATGGTATCCGAAGGCATCACGAAGGCGCGGTTGCCGCGCGATAACCGGGTGATCTGCACCCTGCAAGATGCGCGTGTGGCGGGGATGGCGCAGGATATGGGCAACACCCGTTCGGCGGCGGCGGTGGAGTTGTGGCGGCCTGATCTGGCGGGCGCTGTGGTGGCGATTGGCAACGCGCCCACGGCTTTGTTTCATCTTTTGAATATGTTGCAAGACCCTGACTGCCCGCGCCCCGCCGCAATCATCGGTATTCCTGTGGGGTTCATTGGGGCCGCAGAATCCAAAGAGGCACTGATGCGGGATGCGCCGGTGCCGTCAATGGTGGTGCGGGGCCGATTGGGCGGATCGGCAATAACGGTGGCGGCGGTCAACGCGCTGGCCAGCCGGAAGGAATAGCGATGGGCCGTATCATCTGCACGGGCCTCGGGCCGGGCGACCCGGATTTGATGTCGGTGCGCGCGGATCGGCTGATCCGGAGTGCGGCGCATGTGGCCTATTTCCGCAAAGCTGGCAGGCAAGGTCAAGCGCGGCGCATCGTGAACGGGATGCTGGCGGCGGGAGTGACCGAATACGCGCTGGAATACCCGGTGACCACCGAACTGCCGTTCGACAGCCCCGAATACATCACCGCCTTGGCGCGGTTTTACGACGATTGGGCAACCCGTCTGGCTGATTTGTCGCAAACCGCAGATGTGGTGGTGCTGTGCGAGGGCGATCCGTTTTTCTACGGCTCATTCATGCATTTATACACCCGTTTGCAAGGCCGCGCGGTGATCGAAGTGGTGCCGGGCATCACCGGCATGACCGGCTGTTGGCATGCCACGGGGGTGCCGATCACCTGGGGCGATGATGTGATGACCGTGCTGATGGGCACGCTGCCCGAGGCGGATTTGCAGCGACACATGATGGCCGCCGATGCCTTGGTGATCATGAAAACCGGGCGCAATCTGCCGCGCGTGCGCCGGGCTTTGGCCGAGGCGGGGCGGCTGGAGGATGCCTGGCTGGTGGAACGTGGCACCATGCCCGATCAGCGCATCGCACGCCTGGTCGATGTGGATGCCACCGATTGCCCGTATTTCGCAATCGTTCTGGTGCATGGGCAGGGCCGGCGTCCCGAATTGGGGGGCAGCGAATGAGCGGTTGGTTGATGGTGGCAGGGCTTGGGCCGGGGGATGAAGATCTGGTCACCCCGCAGGTGCGCACTGCCTTGGCCGATGCCACTGATATTGTTGGATATATTCCATATGTCGCGCGGATTAAGCCACGTGTGGGCCTGACTCTGCACGCCACAGACAACCGGGTAGAGTTGCACCGCGCGGGCCATGCTTTGGCGCTGGCTGCAGGTGGCGCAAGGGTGGTTATCGTGTCATCCGGTGATCCGGGCGTGTTCGCGATGGCAAGCGCGCTGTTTGAGGCGGTAGAGGACGCACCGCAGTATCTGGATTTGGACATTCGTATTCTGCCCGGCATCACGGCAATGCTGGCGGCGTCTGCGATGGCGGGCGCACCGTTGGGGCATGATTTTTGCGCGATCAATCTAAGTGACAACCTGAAACCCTGGGAGTTGGTCGAACGGCGTCTGCGCTTGGCGGCGCAGGCCGATTTTGCGATGGCGTTTTACAACCCGCGTTCTGCCAGCCGCCCGCATCAATTCGCCCGCGCTTTGGATGTTTTGCGCGAAGAATGTGGGCCGGATCGGTTGATCATGTTTGCCCGCAATGTGACGATGCCGGATGCGCGGATCAATACCGTTACTTTGCGCGCTGCCACGCCCGAGATGGCCGATATGCGCACAGTGGTGATCGTGGGCAATTCAGCGACCAAACGCTTGGGCCGATTTATTTATACTCCGCGCGGTGTTACGGCATGAAGCCAACCCATTACATCAACGATGTTTCGTGCGATTTGGCGCGGTGGCAAGGCAGGCCGGTTGATCATGATCACCGGCAACCGCAAGGCACGGGCCGCCCCCAGTTTGGCCTGCGCCCCTTTGCCGCCTGCGTTTTTGGCCACAACATGGGTGATGTTATGGGTCTGCAGCAAGGCCAGATCATCGGCTTCAGTAAACGGTCCGCGGGCAAGGATGACCGTGGTGTTGGGCAGGGGCAGCGGGTCTTGCGGCGGATCAACAAGGCGCAACACATAATGGTGCTGGGGTTTGGCGGCGAAATCGCCCAGGGTTTGCTTGCCGATGGCCAGAAATACGCTGGCTGGCGCTTCGGGCAACGCCGCAACTGCGGCGGCAGTATCGGGAACCATGATCCAGTTATCCTGTGGCAGGGCAACCCAAGGCGCGCGTTCCAGAGCGATCAGCGGGGTTTGCCGGGCGGCACAGGCGGTCACGGCATTCCGGCTCATTTGGGCGGCAAAGGGATGCGTCGCATCGACGACATGGGTGATTTCTTGGGCAATCAAATAGTCGACCAAGCCCGCCACACCGCCAAAGCCACCGATCCGGGTGGGCAGGGGTTGCGCTACCGGATTATCGGTGCGCCCCGCATAGGAAAACACCGCATCCAACCCCGCATCTGCCACGGCGCGGGCCAAAAGGCTGGCCTCGGTCGTGCCGCCAAGGATAAGGATGTGCATGGTGAATAAGCCTTGGTTAACGATCATCGGTCTTGGCGAAGATGGACTGCCCGGGCTGTCAGATGCAAGCCGCGATGTGATTGCGCAGGCCGAGGTTGTGTTCGGCGGGCCGCGCCATTTGGATCTGGTGGGCGCGGGCGCACGCGGGCGGGCGTGGCCGGTGCCGTTTGACATCAACCCGGTGTTGGCGTTGCGGGGGCAGGCGGTGGTGGTGCTGGCCTCGGGCGATCCGTTCTGGTTTGGCGCAGGGGGCAGTTTGATGCCGCATCTGGGCGCGGGGGAATGGCAGGCACATCCGGCACCGTCGACTTTTTCACGCGCGGCAGCGCTGTTGGGCTGGCGGCTGGAAACGACTGTTTGTCATGGCTTGCACGCCGCCCCGTTTGCGCGGGTGCGTCCAGATTTGCAAAACGGTGTGCGGCTGATTTGTTTGCTGCGTGACGGTGCTGCACCCGGCGATCTGGCGCGGTGGTTGTGCGAAATGGGTTTTGGTGCGTCGACGGTGTCTGTGCTGGAACGCTTGGGCGGAAAGTTCCAGCGGGTTCGCAGCATCGCCGCGCAAGATTATGATTTAACGGATGTTTCGGCCCCGGTGGCTGTGGCAATAGAGGCTGAGGGCAACGGCCTGCCACGCGGCTTTGGCCTGCCGGACGATGTGTTTGCACATGATGGCCAGATCACCAGGCGCAGTATTCGCGCCATGACTTTGGCCGCCTTGGGGCCAAGACCGGGTGAGATTTTATGGGATATTGGTGCAGGATCAGGCTCAGTTTCGGTGGAATGGTGCTTGGCGGGTGGGCAAGCGGTGGCTGTCGAAGCCAAACCGCTGCGCGCGGCAAATATCCGCGTCAATGCCGCCGCGTTTGGCGTGGATCACCGCCTGTCTGTTCTTGAAAGCACTGCTCCGACGGGGCTGTCAGGCCAGCCATCGCCAGATGCGGTGTTCGTGGGCGGTGGCGGCGATGCAGCGCTGTACGCCGCTTTGTTGCCCCTGCTGCGTCAAGGGACCCGGCTTGTGGCCAACGCGGTGACGTTGGAAACCGAAGGGGTGCTGGTGGGTCTTTGCGCCACGCATGGCGGCACTCTGACAAAAATAGATATCGCCACCGCCACCCCTTTGGGCCGGATGAGTGGCTGGACCGCCGCCCGCCCGGTTGTGCAGTGGAGTGTGGTGCCATGAGAGTGGCGGGTATCGGCTTTTCCTCAACGGCGTCGATGGCGTCCTTGACCGAGGCTTTGGCGCTGGCTGTCGGGCAGAGCGATGGGCTGCCGGTTGATGCGATTGCTACCGTACAGGCGAAGGCGACAGCGGTTGCATTTGTCGGACTATGTGATCAGCTGGGCGTGCCTTTGTGTGCGGTTGATGTGGCAGGGGTGAACACACCCACCCAATCGGCGCGGGTGATACGAATGTTTGCCACAGGATCTGTGGCCGAGGCTGCGGCGTTGGCGGCGGCTGGCCCCGGCGCGCGGCTGATCGTGGGGAGGGTGCTGTCGCGAGACGGGATGGCAACGGCGGCAATCGCGGAAGGGGCTGATCCATGACAGTGCATTTCATCGGGGCCGGGCCGGGCGCGCCCGATCTGATCACCTTGCGTGGGCGCGATCTGATCGCGTCCAGCCCGGTGTGCCTGTATGCCGGGTCTTTGGTGCCTGCGGCGTTGCTGGCGCATTGCCCGGCGGGCGCGCGGATTGTGAATACCGCGTCGTTAAGTCTGGATGAGATTATTGCCGAACTGGCTGCGGCGCATGGTGCGGGCCATGACGTGGCCCGGCTGCATTCGGGCGATTTGTCGGTGTGGTCGGCGATGGGCGAACAATTGCGTCGCCTGCGCGCCCTTGGAATTCCGTATGATGTAACGCCGGGTGTGCCCGCCTTTGCCGCCGCTGCTGCGGCATTGGGGGCAGAGTTAACCCTGCCGGGTGTGGCGCAATCGCTGGTGCTGACACGCACATCGGGGCGGGCGACGGCAATGCCTGCGGGTGAAAATCTGGCGGCTTTTGCGGCAACTGGGGCCACGCTGGCCATTCATCTGTCGGTGCATGTGTTGGCCCAAGTGATCGCCGATCTGTCGCCGCATTATGGGCCCGATTGCCCGGTGGCCGTGGTTTGGCGCGCCAGTTGGCCCGATCAGCGCGTGGTGCGCGCGACTTTGGCCACGCTGGAGGTGGCCGTGGGGGCCGAGATGGAGCGTACGGCGTTGATTCTGGTGGGCCGCGCGATTGGGGCCGAAGAGTTTGGCGAAAGCAGGCTTTATGCGGGCGATTATGACCGCCGCTATCGCCCGGTGGGCACCGATCCGCGCTTTCCGGATGCATCCTGATGTTGCCGCCGGGAATTTTGATATCGGCCCCCGCCTCGGGGACTGGCAAAACCACCCTGACGCTGGGGGTGCTGGCGGCATTGCGGGCGCGGGGGATGGTTGTGCAGCCGTTCAAGTCTGGCCCCGATTACATTGATCCGGCGTTTCACACGGCGGCGGCAGGGCGGGTTTCGGTTAATCTTGACACTTGGGCGATGTCGCCTGCGCGCCTGCAAGGGCTGGTCAGCGTGGCGGCGGGGGCCGATCTGGTGATCGCCGAAGGATCAATGGGGCTGTTTGACGGCGTGGCCAAACCCGGCGAGGCGGGAACGGGGGCCAGTGCCGACACTGCCGCGCTGATGGGATGGCCGGTGGTTTTGGTGTTGGATGTGTCTGGTCAGGCGCAATCGGCGGCGGCGGTGGCGCTGGGGTTTTCGATGCTGCGGGCGGATGTGCGGCTGGCGGGTGTGGTGCTGAACAAGGTAGCCTCCCCCCGGCATGAGGCGTTGGTGCGGCACGGAATGGCGCAGGCGGGTATCACGGTGTTTGGCGCGCTGCCGCGCAATACCGCGATTGGTTTGCCAGAACGGCATCTGGGGCTGGTGCAGGCCGAAGAACATCCGAAACTGGCGGCGCATATGGATGCATTGGCGGCGTTCATCGCCCAGCACGTTGATCTGGACGCGCTGCTTGCGGCGGCGGCGGGCAATGTCGCGCTGACTGCCCCGATGTCGCTTCGCCCGCCTGCAGACCGTATCGCCTTGGCCCGTGATGCGGCGTTTTCCTTTGTTTACCCGCATCTTATCGACGGCTGGCGCAGGGAAGGGGCAACCATTCTGCCGTTTTCGCCGCTGCTTGATCAGGCCCCAGACCCAACGGCGGGCGCCTGCTGGCTGCCCGGCGGATACCCGGAACTGCATGCGGGTGTATTGGCAGGGGCGCAGAATTTCCGCGCGGGGATGCAGGCCTTTGCCCAGACCAAGCCGGTGCATGGTGAATGCGGGGGCTATATGGCGATGGGGGCGGGGTTGGTGGATGCAGCGGGTGTTCGGCATGAAATGCTGGGGTTGCTCGGGCTGGTGACATCGTTTGAAAAACGCAAAATGCACCTTGGCTATCGGCTTGCGACCCTTAGCGCGCCTATGCCCGGACATCGGATCGGCGCGCGATTGCGGGGGCATGAATTTCACTACGCCTCAATTCTGGATCAACCTGATGCGCCCTTGGCCCATGTCGTTGATGCCACTGACACAACTGTGCCCGAAACCGGCTCGCGGCGCGGGTTTGCCAAGGGCGGTCTGGCGACGGGCACGTTCTTTCATCTGATAGCGGAGGCCACATGACCGGCTTTGTGTCTTTCGTCTCGTCCGGTCCGGGCGATCCGGAATTGCTGACGCTAAAGGCGGTGGCGCGGTTGGCGCAGGCCGATGCGGTGCTGTTTGACGATCTGTCATCGGGGCCGATTCTGGCGCATGCCCGCAAAGGCGCTGATCTGGTGGGGGTTGGCAAACGGGCGGGGCGTGCTTCGCCCAAGCAAGATCACGTCAGCCGCCTGCTGGTGGAGTATGCAAGCACAGGCGCGCGGGTGGTGCGGTTGAAATCGGGCGATTGCGGCATGTTCGGACGGCTGGAAGAAGAAACCGACGCGCTGGACGCGGCGGGGATCGGGTATGAGATTATTCCGGGTGTGACTTCGGCATCGGCGGCGGCGGCGGCGGCGGGGATACCACTGACGCGACGACTGACCGCGCGGCGGGTGCAGTTTATCACCGGGGCCGATACCAAGGGCAGTCTGCCCGAAGATCTGAACTGGGCCGCACTGGCCGATCCTTTGGCCACCACGGTGGTATTCATGGGCAAGCGCACGTTTGGGGCGCTGGCGGCAGGATTGATTGCGCATGGCTTGGCCGCCGATACGCCTGCGATGTTGGCCGAAGCGGTCAGCACGCCGGAACAGGTGTTGATCCGCAGCACAATTGCCGGGCTGGCCGCGCGTTTGGCGCAAGACAAGGGCGATCTGCCGGGATTGATTTTGTATGGGCCATTGGCGGGGGATGGGCTGTGAAGATCACGCTTTGCACCGGTTGTGCTTTGGGGGCGGCAGGGTTTGGCGGGGTGCTTGCCGACCGCCTTGCGGCGATTGGCGTTGCGACCGAAGTGGCAACGATCGACTGCATGTCCGGCTGCACGCGGGCCTCAACCATAGCGTTTCGGGCGGCAGGCAAGACCGCCTATTTGTTTGGCGATATCACCGAAGCTGATCTGCCCGATCTGATGACCTTTGCAGCGGCTTATGCAGCCAGCTCCGACGGCAACTTTGCCAACGCGCGGCTGTTGGGCGAATTGCGCACGAAGGCAACCGCCCGGATTCCCGCATAACAGTCGTATTACGACGGCAAGCGGCGCAAATCGGCTTGACCCTTTGACGATCTGCGGTGCAAATGAAAGGGCTAAGGTGTTCCATCAGCGCAAAGCGCCGGAACTGAAACGGGAATGGGATATGGGTCAGCCTGAACTGGTGCCCAAAACCCCAGCCGCCCCCGCGACTGTAATGCGGAGAGCGGGCTTTCATTTGGCCACTGCCCCAAAGGAAGGGTGGGAAGGCGAAGGCCCGCAATGACCCGCAAGCCAGGAGACCGGCCTTGCACGGGTGAAACATAGGGCTGTCGGGTGTGACAGTCAGGAGAACGAAAATGACGACGACAACTTTGGTTAAATCCCCGACCTCAACGCTGACTTCGGTTTTGTTCATGGCGCTGGTAGGCCTGACAATCGTGTTTGTTGCAGGAAATGCCCAATCAGCTGCCTTGCATGATGCCGCACATGATGTGCGTCATGCGACCGGCTTTCCTTGTCACTGATCCATCACATCTGATGATCCAACGAATGTTGGCCAGCGCGTTGTTCGCTGGGCTTGCAGCGGGGCTGATTGCCGCCGTGCTGCATTTTGCGTTTGTGCAGAAGTTTATCCTTTTGGGCGAACAGTATGAAACCGGGGCGTTGGTGCATTTTGGTGCGGGGGGGGCAGGGGAAAGCGCACTTGCCACCGATCACCACGCCACTTTGCCGCAACCGGCACCAGAAGCCGCCGTGCCAGTAGGCACAGCCGTTGCAGTGGGCGCTGATGCGATTGTGCCGCCACCTGCGACCGCCGACACCCCGTCGGATCTGCAACGCAACGGGCTGACAGTGTTGTTCATGGTGTTGGTCTATTGTGGGTACGCCATGGTTTTGACTGCCGGATTTGGTTTGGCCGAAGCAGGGGGTTTTCGGATTACTCCGGTGCAGGGCATGCTTTTGGGCCTTGGCGGGTTCGTGGCGTTTTTGATGGCGCCTGCGATGGGACTGGCCCCTGAATTGCCGGGCATCATTGCCGCCGACCTTGGTGCGCGCCAAGTGTGGTGGTGGAGCACGGCGGCGGCGACGGTCGCGGGCCTTGGTCTGATGGCTTATTCCCGCCAGATTGGGCTTGTGGCTTTGGGGATTGCGCTGCTGGCGCTGCCGCATCTGATCGGCGCACCCGAATTGGACAGCTATTCCGGCCTTGCCCCGCCTGAACTTTCGGCTCTGTTTGCAGCCCGCGTTTTGGGCTCTGGACTGGTGGTTTGGGCCGCTATGGGCTGGCTGGCGGGGTATTTCTGGCAGCGCAACGCGGCGATATAAATCCAACGACAAGGCGCAGGTCCTTTGCGCCTTGTCTCGGCAAGAAGGCCAACGGCAATGATTGATCTGATCCTGGTGGGTATCGGCACGGGCAACCCGGATCACCTGACGTTGCAGGCGATCAAGGCATTGAATGGCGCTGATCTGATCCTGATCCCGCGCAAAGGGGCGGGCAAGGCCGATCTGGCCGACCTGCGGTTGCAGATTTGCGCCGCTGTGATCACCAATCCAGCCACGCGGATTGCCGAATTTGATCTGCCGGTCCGCGACGGCGCAAATCCCGATTATCTTGACCGCGTTGACGATTGGCACGATGCCATTGCCGCCATTTGGGCCAGCACCATCGCGGCCCATCCGGGGGCAGAAAAAGTGGCGTTGCTGGTCTGGGGGGATCCGTCACTTTACGACAGCACCTTGCGGATCGCGGCCCGTCTGACGCCTGCGCCAAAGATTACGGTGGTTCCGGGCATCACCTCGATGCAGGTGCTGACAGCGGCGCATGCGATCCCCGTCAATGACATTGCGGCGGCATTTGTCGTCACCACCGGTCGGCGGCTGCGCGAGGGGGGGTGGCCTTTGGGCGTGGATACCGTCGTCGTGATGCTGGATGGCGAATGCAGTTTTAGCCATATCGCACCCGAAGGCGTCACGATCTGGTGGGCGGCCTATGTGGGGATGGCGAACCAGATCGCGATTTCCGGGCGGCTGTCTGAGGTTACGGGACAGATCATTGCTGCACGGGCAAAAGCGCGGGCCGATCATGGCTGGATCATGGATATCTATTTGCTGCGCCGGTAGCGATTGTTGGGCGTTTTTAGGCGGCGTTATCTTTCGGCAGCAGCATCGGTGGGGGTTTCACACCCCCGTCCCAATCGCCGGGCGATTGGGACTCCCCCATGGGATACTTGGGCCAGAATGAAAGGCAAGGTTTATACAATATTTAGGGACGTATCGGATGAGGGTGCAGCAGCCTGCCCAAGCGCCGTTGCAAGCCGCGCCCATTCCGGCTGGGAACCGGGCAGGCCCAAGCGCAACCAATGCGGGTGCCATGGGAAGATGCGTGACCAGATATGCGCGCGGGCAAGCCGGGCTTGGGCGGCGGGGGCATCGGGGGTGTGATACAGCCGGAAGAGGGCGGTGCCACCTGCGACCTGCCAGCCCGCGGTATGCGCAAGTGCGTCGATGCGCGGGATTTCTGCTTGCAGTCGTTGCCGGGTGATAGTTGCCCAGCTCAGATCGGCATAAGCCGCGCGCCCGATGATCAGAGCGGCCCCTGAAACGGGCCATGGCCCGGCCATCGCCGAAAGGGTGGCGATATCGTCCTTTGGGCCAAAAACAAAGCCGAGGCGCGCGCCTGCCAACCCCCAGAACTTGCCAAAAGACCGCAGGATCAGCAGTTTATCCAGCCCGGCATTGGGCAGCATCGACAGCTCGGGCGTGATGTCGCCAAAGCTTTCATCCACCACCAAACGGCCCACCTGCGGCAGTAGCGCCAGCAGATCAGCGCGGGCGTGGGTTTGGCCATCGGGGTTGTTCGGGTTGACCACGACCGCCAGATCGGCACCTGCCAGATCGGCAAGTTGCGCACTCTCTTCAACCTGCCACCCTGCTGCGCGCAACGTGGCACCATGTTCGTTATAGGTGGGGGACAGCACTCGGGCCAGTTTGCGTGTGGCACCGGCTGGGGCAAGCCACGGGATCATCTGGATTGCGGCCTGTGCGCCTGCCACGGCCAGCACGGGTGCAGTGGTTTGGTAATGCGCGCGCACCGCTGTCAGCAGCGCGTCCCTTGCGGCTTGGGTGGGCAGGATGGTCCAGGCTTCGGGGGGCAGCGGTGGGACGGGAAAGGGGCGGCGGTTGATGCCCGTGGACAGATCAATCCACGCGGCCAACGCGCCGCCATAGGCCGCTATAGCGCTGTCGATATTGCCGCCGTGATCGCGCATTGGTGCCCCCCGTTCGGATGCTAAAGCATGGCCGTGGCGCCAGCAAGACCAGCAAGCACAACCAGCAGCCCCGCCGCCAGCGCCATAGCGCGGCGGTAAAGCGACAGGCCGCGCGCGATGTCATAGGGCTGCGGGTCTGCGGCGGTGGCGTTCAACCACGGTTCATCCGCGATATGGTCGTGATACAGGCGCGGGCCCGAGAGGCGAATGTTCAGCGCGCCTGCAAGTGCGGACTCCGGCCAACCAGCATTGGGGGATCTGTGGTTTGAGGCATCGCGCCACATCACTGACAAGCTGGCGCGCGGGCGGTCTGACGCCAGTGCGAACAGAACCCCCGTCAGCCGCGCCGGGGCCAGATTGACCACATCGTCGATCCGCGCCGAGGCCCAGCCAAAGGCAGAATGCCGGGGGGTGCGGTGGCCAATCATCGAATCCAGCGTGTTGATGGCCTTATAGGCAGCGATCCCCGGCAGGCCAAATATTGCGCCCCAGAACAGCGGGGCGATGATGCCGTCCGAGGTGTTTTCGGCCAGACTTTCCAACGCGGCGCGGGCGATGCCTGCGGTGTCCAATACTGATGGGTCGCGCCCCACGATCATCGACACGGCGTATCGCGCCGCATCCAGATCGCCTGTAATCAGCGGTTTTGCCACGGCGGCAACATGATCATGCATCGACCGCAGCGCCACCAACGGCCAAGCGAGAACGCCGATGCACAGGGCGGCGATCCAGCCCCCCGGCAGCAAAGATTGCAGCAGATATCCCGCCAATGCTGTCCCCCCGATCACGATCAGGGCCGCGCCTGTTCCCAAAAGGCGGCGCATCA
>JAYUHO010000285.1:0-10698 GCA_043766915.1 Cypionkella sp. | reverse complement strand
GCGCCCAGACGGCGGGCAGGCCTTCTTCGGCGATCATGTTCAGCGCCTCGCGCAATCCATAAAGATGGTGCGTCGGCGCGGTGCCTGCCCAGTATTGCCAAAACTCGGAGGCGTTGGCGCGTGGCCCCCAATCCCAATAGGGCGTGCGCAGATCGGCGGTTTTGGTGGCCGCAATGGCTTTGTCGGAAAACCACAAAAACCCCATTCCGGGCGGCGTCATCAGGCCCTTTTGGCTGGCCGCCACCGTCACATCAACACCCCAGGCATCCATATGGTATTCATCGCAACCAAGGCTGGCGACGCAATCCACCGCCAACAGCGCAGGATGCCCCGCCGCATCCATTGCCGCGCGCAAGCCTATGATATCAGACCGGATTGTCGATGCGGTATCCACCTGCGTCACCAGCACCGATTTGATCGCATGGTCGCGGTCGGCGCGCAGGGTTTGCTCGATCAGGTCCAGATCAAGCGGCGCAGACTTGCCGAAATCCAGCAGCTGCACCTCGACACCCATGCCGCGCGCCGAATTGGCCCAGCTAAGGCCGAACTGCCCCGTTGCCAGCACCAAAGCACGGTCGCCGCGCGAAAACAGGTTGGCATTCGCCGCCTCCCATGCCGCATGTCCATTCCCGATATAGGCGGCGACGTGCTGCGCAGTACCCGCCATGCGCCGCAGATCGGGCCACAGCGTTTCGACCAGTTCGTGCAGCCCGCCCTCATAGATGTTGGGCGAGGCACGGTGCATCGCGGCCAACACCCTGTCGGGCATCACCGAAGGGCCGGGAATGGCAAGATACGGTCGGCCATGGGCAAGGGTCATCGGGGGCTCCATCTGTGATTGCCAATGGGTAGTCTGGCCCCCCGGCGTCGTCAATGTCCGCTGGCGCATGACCATCGCCTTGCCAGCCCGCCCGCCCCAAGCTAAACCGTTGGACCAAGCTGATTTCATATAAGAAGGCCAGCCGTTGCCCGTATCTGCCTCCCGCGCTCCCTCATTGTTCCGGCGGTTCTGGACGCAGTATCTGCGGCCACAAACCCCGATGATCTGCCTTGGATTTGGGTTGATGGTGATCGAAGGATCAGCCTTGGGCGGGCTGTCTTACCTGCTAAAACCGCTGTTTGACGTGGTGTTCACCCCCGGCGGGCAATCGGCGCTGCTGTCCGTCGGACTGGGAATCCTTGCGCTGTTTGTGGTGCGCGGCGTCTGCGTGGTGGCATCGCGCACCGTGATCGCATCGGTATCGCAGAATGTCTCGGCAGGCATGCAAACCAATCTGCTGCGCCATATCCTGACACTGGATGGCACCTTCTTTCAAAGCCATTCGCCCGGCGTTTTGATTGAACGGGTGCAGGGCGACACATTGGCCGTCCAGGGCATCTGGACCACTCTGTTAACGGGTGTGGCACGCGACGGATTGGGACTGGCCCTGTTGCTGGCCGTGGCCGTCTCGATTGATCCGTATTGGACGCTTTGGGCCCTTATCGGCGCGCCGTTGCTGATTTTACCCGCATCGCTGTTGCAACGCTATGTGCGGCGCAAAGCCATTCAGTTGCGCGATCAGGCCGGGCAACGCGCCACACGGCTGGATGAGATTTTTCATGGCATCCAAGCGGTTAAACTGAACCGGATGGAAGATTATCAGACCGACCGGTTTCGCAGCATCCTGAAGATGATCACCCGCGCCGAAGTGAATTCAGTGATGGGCCGCAATCTGATGCCGGGGATGATTGATGTGGTCACCGGCATCGGCTTTTTCGCGGTTCTGGTGATGGCAGGCGATGACATTGCGGGTGGTCAGCGCAGCATCGGCGATTTCATGTCGTTTTTCACCGCGATGGCGCTGACATTCCAGCCGCTGCGCCGCTTGGGAGAACTGTCGGGCACCTGGCAGATCGCCGCTGCCAGCCTGACGCGGATCTATGCGCTGTTTGATACAGCGCCCGCCCGCAGCCGCCCGGAAATCAGCGTGGCCTTGCCTGATAGTAAGGCGCCAGAAATTACCTTCAACGACATCACTTTTGCGCATGGCGATCAGCCGGTTTTGCGTGGCCTGTCGTTCACCGCGCGGGCGGGCCAAACCACGGCACTGGTGGGGGCGTCGGGGGCGGGTAAGTCGACGGTGTTTCATCTGCTGACCGGATTGCTGGACCCCGATGCAGGCCAGATCACCATCGGCGGGGTGGCCACCTCGCAAATGGCGCTGGCAGATCAGCGCCGTCTGTTTGCCACCGTAACGCAGGATGCCGCGCTGTTTGACGAAACCCTGCGGGAGAATGTAACCTTGGGCCGAAGCGGGATCGCGCAGGACGCGTTGACCCGTGCCCTGCATGCCGCCCATGTTTCCGACTTTCTGCCCAGTTTGGCCCAAGGGCTGGACACCTCGGTTGGCCCACGCGGATCGGGGCTGTCGGGCGGGCAACGTCAACGCGTGGCGATTGCGCGCGCGCTGGTGCAAGATGCGCAAATCTTGTTGCTGGATGAGGCGACCTCGGCGCTGGATGCGCAATCCGAGGCCGCGGTGGCCGCCGCCTTGGCAACGGGTGGCGACGGGCGCACGACGCTGGTGATCGCCCACCGGCTTGCGACGGTGCGCGACGCCGATAAGATCATCGTGATGGATAAGGGCCGCGTGGCCGAAGAAGGCACGCATAGCGACTTGCTGGCGCGCGGCGGGCTTTACGCCGGGCTTTATGCCCTGCAATTCAAGGATTAATCGCTGTGGGATTGGGCGAAACCGCAACAGATCGCAAAGTTTATCACGTGACGGGTGCCGATGCGCTGCCGTTCCTGCAAGGAATGCTTAGCAATGACGTGCTGCCCCTGGGGCGCGGCGATGGCATCGTCTGGGCGGCGCTGCTGACGCCGCAGGGGAAATATCTGGCCGATTTTTTTGTGGTGGCGGCGGGCGATGCGCTGCTGCTGGATATCAAAGACAGCTTCGCCGAAGCGACGGTCAAACGCCTGTCGATGTATCGCCTGCGCGCCGATGTGCAGATCGTCGCCAGTGATCTGGCGGTGACCCGCGGGTTGCAGGATCCGCCGCCGGGCGCGCTGGCGGACCCGCGCCATGCCGCTTTGGGCTGGCGCAACTATGGCGCAGCCGGGGGGCGGGCTGCGATTGATTGGGATGCCATTCGCGTGACGCATTGCATCCCCGAAACCGGGATCGAGTTGATTGCCGACGACAGCTATCTGCTGGAGACGGGTTTTGAGCGTCTGCACGGCGTGGATTTTCGCAAGGGCTGTTATGTCGGCCAAGAAGTGACCGCGCGGATGAAACACAAGACCGAATTGCGCAAAGGTTTGGTGCGGGTGGCGGTTCAGGGCATTGCGCCGGTGGGAACCGAGATTTTCGCCGGGGAAAAACTGGTGGGACGGCTTTTCACCCAAAGCGGTGGGTTTGGCATTGCTTATCTTCGGTTTGATCAGGCTGTGGGCACGATGCGGGCAGGCGATGCCATCGTGCAGCTTGCATAGAAAAACCCGCCAACAGGCGGGTTAAAAATTCGTTCGAAAAAATTTGGTATGCGTCACGCCCGTTCGGAATATTCCATCAATTCGGTATGCACGATGATGTCTTCATCCGGCCCGATAAACGGCGGGATCATGATGCGCACGCCGTTGTCCAGGATCGCAGGCTTGAAGCTGTTGGCGGCGGTCTGGCCTTTTTGCACCGGCTCGGTATCCACCACCTTACAGCGTACTTTTTGCGGGATCGTCACGTTCAGCGGCTCTTCGCCGAAATACTGCACCGACACCGTCATGCCGTCCTGCAAGAACGGACGCCGTTCGCCCAATAGCTCGGCATCCAGTTCTATCTGATCGTAGGTCTCATTATCCATGAACACCAGCCGCCCGTCGGTTTCATAAAGAAACTGCTGGTCTTTCATTTCCAGTTCCACCCGTTCGACCTTGTCTTCGGACCGGAACCGTTCGTTCAACTTGCGGCCATCGCGCAGGTTTTTCAACTCAACCTGCGCGAATGCCCCGCCTTTGCCGGGCTTGACATGGTTGACCTTGACCGAGGCCCAAAGCCCGCCGTCATGGTCTATAATCGTTCCGGGGCGGATTTCGTTTCCGTTTATTTTGGGCATTGTGGCAAAACCTTGGCAAAAGGTTGAAGAGATTCAGACGCGTGCTATATATGGGTAAGCGGATTGCCACAAGCCGACTAAATACAGTGTTGGGAATTTCCAGTTATGCGCTATACGCATGGCTGTTATTCGAAAGATGACACCCCGAATCGGCATAAAGCCGTTACAAGCGCGTTACACAGTAAAGACAAGAGCAATAAAAAAGGACCATGTGATGTTCGACTCGATAGACAGCACAGCCTTCAACTTTGAACAAGGCCAGCGCGCACGCAAATTGTTTGCGGCGGTGGTTTTGGCTGCGTTGGATGATGCCATTGCAGATGATAAGAAATACGGCAACGGTCCTGATCAGATCGCCCGCTGGGCCCGCTCACGCGATGGCCGCGAGGTGTTGTCTTGTTCCGGGATTGACCCGAACGAACGCGTCGTCAAAGGGCTGATGGAATTTGTGTCCAAGGGCATTCGCACCTCCGTGGCACTGTCACGCGAAGAAAGCGAACGTCGCCACGCGATGGAGTTGGAACAGGCCGAAGCGGCGTGATCCATCTGCCAACCGACCATTGAAAAACGCGCCCGAACGGGCGCGTTTTGCATTTCCGCGCCTTGGATCAGCGGTTATTCGAATTCCTGCGTGGCAAAAGACCGCGCGATTTCGGCCCGCACCAGTTTGCGGATGTTGCGGGTTATGCGTTCCCCCATCCGCCCGGCCAATTCTTCGCGCAAGATATCGCGCACCAATTCGCGCAGCACCTCTTCATCAAACAGCATCGGTTCATCCCCGTAAGGCGGGCTTGCGCTGTCTGCATCGTCATCTTCCCCGATCAGATCGGCGGCAAGCGCGGCGATCACGCTGGCTTCGGCGGCATCGGCCCATGCCGGATCAGGTTCTATCGTGCCTTGCGCAACAGCCGTGACGTCCGTTTCTTCGGCGGGCAGATCATAGACCGGTTCCGGATCTTGCTGCGCCCAGCCGGGGATAGGGACCGACCCTTCAGCCACCGCAGCGTCAGCGTCGACATCAGCGGGATCGGTCAAAATCAGTTCAGCCTCATCTTCAACAATTGCCAGCAAACCGTCAAAAAATGGCGCGCCTACATCGTTGGCCTGCCACTCCGTATCATGTGATCCGGCGGCAACAGGGGCGGCATCGCCGGTTTCTGCCTCCCATTCAGAGGGTTGCGCATCGACGGCCGCGCCGACCGCGGCAACGATTTGATCCAGCCCCGTCGCATCTGCTTGTGCCGGCAGGCCCAGATGCAGCCGATAGGGCACGGCTGGGGCCACCGGCGGCGGATCGTCTTGCACCACGCGCAGGGCGGGCGTCAGGATCAGCTTATCTGACGATGCAGGGGCAACACTGGCGGGCGTTGGCCGCGCAAGCGGGCGCAAATCATCGGACACCAGCCTGCGAATGGACGACAGTACGTCTTCGATCTCGGTCGAACTAAGTGGTTCAGACATCCACAGCCCCAGTTTATGCAGTTCCCTGCCAGACAGTCTACCGGGTGATCCCCGTTAAGACAAGGAATTGGCGCATATTTGGAAACGATGCAGGGGGCAAAGCGTGGCAAATTTGATGAAAAACCGCGTCAGCCAAGGCGGGCTTCCGCGCGTTTCATCGCCCCAAAGGGCATCAATTGCCGATGGTTTTCAGGATTTTATCCAGCCGTTTGCCCTGCGCCGAGGCCGCCGGCGCATTCTTCACCGCCTTATAATAGGCCTCGGGGTCAAAGCTGGCGATGCCAAGGTTCAGATGGTCTGCCGTCAGCAAGCCCATCGTCGACAGCAGCTGGTAAACGCCAATATAGCGGCTGGCCTCTGCTTCCAGCTTGGTTGCGCGGGCGTTCAGCAGTTCTTGCTCGGCGTTCAGCACGTCCAAAGTGGTTCGCGCGCCCAAGGTGGCCTCTTCCCGCACGCCGTCGAATGCCTTCTGCGCCGCGATGACCTGCAACGATCCGGCCTCAATCGATGCATTGGCGACCGCCAGATTGGCCCAGGCCCGGCCAACGTTTTCCGATACAACCACAACCGTCTGGTGCAAACCGGCTTGGGCAATTTCCTTGCCCGCCAGTGACTTGCGATACAGCGCCGACAGCTCTCCGCCCGCATACAGCGTTTGGTTCAGCGTAATACCGATGCTGGTGGTGCCTGCGCCGTCAAAATCTTCGCTGATCCCTGCCTGACCAGACAAAGTTGGGCCCAGCCCGGTTTTGGCGATTTGCACCCGCAGGTCGGCCGCCTTGGCCTCGTGCTGCGACTGGATGATGAAGGGATGGGTGCGCACAGCCACCGCGCGGGCGTCGTCCTGATTTTTCGCGGTTTTCGGCAGTTTGGGCAGCCCCGCCAGATTGCCGGGGTAAGCTCCGGTTGTGGCCTTGTAACGCTCTCGCGCAATCATCAGATTGCCTTGCGCCGCAGCCAGCCCGGACCGCGCCGCTGCAAGCCGCGCTTCGGCCAGCGAAACGTCGGTCAGGGTCACTTCGCCCACGTCAAACCGATCTTTGGCTGCCCGCAATTCTTGGGTAATCAGCCGCATGTTCGATTGGCGCAGCGCCACGATCTCGGTTTGCAGGCGCACATCGACATAGGCCGACACCGCCGCCAACAGTACCTCTTGCTCGACGTTCACCAAAGCTGCGCGGGTGGCCAGCACGGATTCCTGCGCGACATCAACACCCAGCCGTCCGCGCCCCCCGGCCCAGATCACCACCGAGGCTGACAGGCTGACCGATCCGCTTAAGGATTCATAAAACGGCGTCGGGAACTGAAAGCTGGCGGTTTTATTGTCAAACTTGCGCCAACTGCCTTGCGCGGCAAAATTCACCACCGGGCGCAGGTTGGCCACGGCAACCGCCGCATCTTCGTCGGCTGCCCGCAATACCGCCTGATTTTGATCCAGCAAGTTAGAGGTTTTATACGCCGCGATCAACGCATCAGCCAAGGTTTCGGCCTGCATGGCTGGTGCTGCCACCAAAGTTGCAACCACTGCGAACACACCCCAGAACTTACCCATTAAATCCTCTTTCCCGGCGCAAATTCGCGCCCTTCTTGCGGTCTAAATTAAAGAACGAAGGCTCGTTGCGCCCTAAATCCGTGCAAGACTGGCGCGGTCGCGTTGAAGGCAAACCGCCACGTCACGCCGCCATTGGTCTTGTGACCAACGCGCGCAATGCCCAAAGCGCCTTCCATGAACACAGCGCCAATGCGCCCGCCCTCTTTCAATTGGGCAAGCAAGGCATCGGGAACCACTTCAACCCCACCTTGCACCATGATCACGTCGTAGGGCCCATGTTTGGCATCGCCCGCGCTTAATGGCGCAACGACAACGGCAGCGTTGTCAACGCCTTCAGCCGAAAGGCTGCGCTGTGCCTGGGTGGCCAGATCGTCATCTTCTTCCACTGCAACCACGGCGTCGGCCAGCCGGGCGATGATGGCTGTGGAATACCCCAGCCCGCAGCCCAGATCGAGAACGGTTTCGGACGGCAGAATGTCCAGCGCATCCAGCAACTTGGCCAGAGTGCGCGGTTCCAGCATCACCCGCCCGGCCCCGATATCGACGTTTTCGCCGACATAGGCCGCCTCGCGTTTGTCACGTGGCACATACACCTCACGCGGGACCGCAAGCATGGCGGCGATAATCGGAAATTTCGTCACATCCGATGGGCGGACTTGCGTATCAACCATCGTCACGCGTCGGGCAGCGAATTCGCTCATGTCTGAACCGTTCAGTCTGGAATAATAGTCTTTGATTTTCGCACAGAAGCCCGCAAGGGGCAACGGGGCATTCAGCACTATGCCCCGCCCCTTCCGCGCTTTATTGCCGAAGATCAGTGGTTATTATTTCAGATAGCCCGCCCGGCCCGCCCGCCAACCCACGACAAGGCGCGTTCGCCCAGTTTCTTGAATTTATCCGACGCTCGCGCCAGTTTCGCCTGCCAGTCGGGGTTGGGCACCTGGCCGTCGGTGACTTTGAAAAACACCTGCAAAAGACAGGCAATGGCAAAAGGCTCGATCAGGGCCGCCTTCACCGCCCAGGCAAACAAAATCGCAAAAACAAAGCCACCTGCAGACCACGCCCCCGGCAGCAGATAGACAACCGCCGCCGCGGGGGCCAACATCAGCAAGAACACCACGAATGACAAACCATAGACGATCAGCGTCAGCCACGCCGCGTTCACCAACATGGGCCGCGCGTTTTGGGCGTAAAGCACCAGCGCCTCTTGGGCGCTGGTCCAGGGATTGTCGGACTTGGTGCGAATGGCATGCGCCAGAATCACCTCATCCACCAATCCGACCGCCAGTCTGAGATAGGCGCGGACTACGCCCATCACCCGATCAAGCCCCGGGATTGGCAAAATCATCAAAATACCCTGCAGCAACCCGGTCACCGCCCCCACGACGCCTTTTATCAGTTGATCCAGCGCAAACAGTGCCGAGGCTTGACCAAAGCGCTGCGTGACGACATCGCGGGCATAGTGGATTTGCGCCTTGCCGTCCGGGATCGTGCCGCCCTGCATCAATTCAACCATCACCGCGATATGGCCCGCTTTGACGATATAAAGGATGTAGTCGCGCAGGAAAAACAGCACGCCCGCGGTGATAGAAAAGCCCGCAATCCCGCCGTAAAACACGGAACTGGTTTGAAAATCCTCATCGCCAAAGGCCCCGACGCCCCAGCCGATACCAGCCCCCGTGCCCGTGGCCACAATAAACGCCGCGGATATGGCGAAATAGACAATCACCCGAAAGATCACAAAAGGCGCTGTCCGTCGCATCAGGCCAAAGGCGTCCGAGATTGAAAAATCCCACATTCCACGTCTCCAAATGATTTTGCACCGCGATGGGCCCTGTAAACGGCGTCAGGATTTGTCGACCTGCATAATAATGCAAGACCTTTTGCAGTTGCTGCGCTTTTTGCACTGTCAGACCCTTGCCAAAGTGCTGCCAAATCGTTTCCCTTGCGCCAAACTGAGCAAAGGAAACGTTATGAAACTGCTGCGCGTGGGCGACCCTGGTTCTGAAATTCCCGCAATGCTGGACGCAAAGGGTCAGGCGCGCAGTCTTGCGGGGATCGTGCCCGACATTGCTGGCGATGTGCTGACGCCGGGCGGCTTGCGCCGACTGGCCGCGCTGGACCCCGAAACCCTGCCGGTTATCGACGGACGGATCGGGCCTTGCGTGGGGCATGTTGGCAAATTCATCTGCATCGGATTGAACTATGCCGATCATGCTGCCGAAAGCGGGGCCAAAGTGCCCCCCGAACCTGTCATATTCATGAAGGCCACCTCGGCCATCATCGGCCCGAATGATCAGGTCAACATCCCGCGTAAATCGCAGAAAACCGATTGGGAGGTGGAACTGGGCGTTATCATCGGCAAAACCGCATCTTATGTCTCCGAAGCTGATGCGATGGATCACGTCGCGGGCTATTGCGTGGTCAATGATGTGTCGGAACGCGAATTTCAGATCGAACGGTCGGGCACATGGGACAAGGGCAAGGGCTGTGACACTTTTGGCCCCATTGGCCCGTGGCTGGTGACGGCGGATGAAGTGTCTGATCCGCAAAATCTGGCGATGTGGCTGAAGGTTGACGGGGTTGGCCGTCAGAACGGTTCAACCGCGACGATGGTTTATGGCGTGCGGTTTTTGGTGCATTACGTCAGCCAGTTCATGTCGTTGCAGCCGGGCGATATCATTTCCACCGGCACCCCGCCCGGAGTAGGCATGGGGCAAAAACCGCATCCTATCTATCTGAAGGGTGGCGAGGTGATGACGCTGGGAATTGATGGATTGGGGATGCAGACGCAGACAGTCGGGCGTGCCTGAGGGATGATTTTCCTCTTTTGACTCCCTAACCTGCAGACTTTCTTGCCGGATTTTACGCCTATCAAATCCGGCAAGACACACGATTACAGCCCTAATACGCCCCGCGCCCGGATGTGACCGCGCCAAAGGTTTGCGCCAAAATGCGCAGATCGACCGACAGGCTGGCCCCACGCACATACCCCACATCCAGCGCCACCATTTCGGCAAAGCCCAAATCCGCCCGCCCCGCCACTTGCCAGGCACCCGTGGTACCGGGCAGCACGGCCAGCCGTTCCAACGCGGCAGCAGGATAGGCCGCCACTTCGCGCGGCAAAGCAGGGCGTGGCCCCACCAATGACATGTCGCCTTTGAAGACATTGATAAGTTGCGGTAACTCGTCCAGCGAACTGCGCCGCAATATCCGGCCAAAACGGGTGATCCGTGGATCAGCCTTGGATTTAAAGCAGATATCGTCGCGGTCGTTCTGGCCGATAACCTCGGCCAACCGCGCCTCAGCATCAACAAACATCGAGCGAAACTTGATCATCCCAAACGGCACGCCATCGCGGCCAATCCGCTGTTGGACAAAGAACGCAGGGCCCCGGGAGGTAAACCGCACCAGCAGGGCCAGCAGCAGAAAAACCGGCAGCAGAACAGGCACGGCCATCAGGATCAACGCCACATCCATGACGCGCTTATGGCCCAAACCACGGGCAGAGATTACATTGGTTACACGAACAAATGACAGGGCTGTCATCGGCAAACCCCCCAACCCGGACAGCCGGACCTGCGCCTGAC
>JAYUHO010000284.1:0-10700 GCA_043766915.1 Cypionkella sp. | reverse complement strand
CAGGTCCGGGGCTGCGGACTCACCGGTCAACTATCCTGCACAATCAACAATGCCCGTGCTGCACCGTCCATCGCTATCAATGCATGCGGGCGGTCGGCGGCATAGCGCGCGGTATCGCCCGGGCCAAGATCGGAAATCTCATCCCCTGACTGCACCCTGATCTGCCCGTCAATCACCGTCAAATGTTCACGGCACCCCGGCGAATGCGGATCACTTTGCAGCACGCCACCGGGGGCAAACCGCAAATCGTAAACCTCATGTGCGCCCACCGACTCTGCAGGCGACAAGATGCGTATCGTCAGCCCCTGGCCCCGGCCCGCGATCACCGGGGCGGCACCCGCGCGCATAATTTCGATCCCGGCATCGGGGCGATCTTCCAATAACCCTGCAAAATCAACCTGTAACGCCTGCGTCAGGTTCCACAGCGTGGCCACTGTGGGCGAGGATTCGCCACGCTCTATCTGGCTGACCATGGATCGGCTGACGCCTGACAGTTTGGCCACACCGTCAAGACTTAGCCCGCGTGCTTTGCGCGCGTTGCGCAAAGACGCGGCCAATCGGTCATGGATTTCGGTGCGCGGGTTCATGCCAGCAGTTAAGGCGCTGTAGGGGGGTGTCGTCAACGGGCAGATTCACGTGCCGCAATAGGTCACATACTCGCCAAAGCTGGTGGGGGCGGGCAAAGCATAGGCCTCACGGCCTGCCTCATCACGAAAGGGATCAGAAACGGCAGTCAGCAACACCGCAAAAGGTGCCAAATTGCCCAGATTGGCCTCGTCGAGTGCCGCCTCAACCATGTGATTGCGCGGAATGATTGCCGGGTTGGCGGCCTTTAGCAGCGTCACCGCGTTGGGATGCAGCCGCGCGCGCCAGCGGGGCAACCATGCCCGCAGGACGGTTGCATCGGCGAACAAAGGCGCCAGTTGACCATCCTCACCGTCCACCGCCGTGGCCAGACGGCGAAAGCACAGTGTCCAGTCGGCGTTTTGCCCCGCCATCGCCGCCAAAAACCCATCCGCCAGATCGCCGTCGCCCGGCTGTTCGCCCAGCAATCCCAGCTTTAGCCGCATCACCGTCACCCAGTCAGCGCGATACATCGCCGCAATCGCGTCCAGACGCGCGTTGGCCAGATCAACCGCGCGGTCCACATCAGGATCAAAGAACGGCAATAGGGATTGCGCCAATTGCATCAGGTTCCACGCCAGGATCAGCGGCTGGTTGGCATATGCATAGCGGCCCTGATGATCTATCGACGAAAACACCGTGCCGGGGGCATAGGATTCCATGAACGCGCAGGGGCCGTAGTCGATTGTTTCACCTGACAAAGCCATATTGTCGGTGTTCATCACGCCATGAACGAACCCCACCCCCATCCACTGCGCGATCAACCGCGACTGGCGGGCCGTCACCGCATCAAACAGCGCAAGTGCGGGCGTTTCAGACCCGGCAAGATCAGGGAAATGCCGCGCGATGGTGTAATCCATCAACGCGCGCAGCTTGTCGGTTTCTTTTCGCGCCGCAAAAAACTGAAAGGTGCCAACGCGAATATGGCTGGCGGCAATCCGCGC
The DNA here is from genome assembly GCA_043766915.1 of Cypionkella sp. Classification (GTDB taxonomy): domain Bacteria; phylum Pseudomonadota; class Alphaproteobacteria; order Rhodobacterales; family Rhodobacteraceae; genus JANNAT01. The sequence continues at coordinate 9,132 of JAYUHO010000284.1, read as the reverse complement.
CAGCACCGCTCCGGGCAAAGGGCCCGTGTCACGCCAAACACTCTCACCCGTGGCCACCACTGCCAAAGATCGTGTGGTCGGAATGCCCAGCGCATGCATCGCCTCGGATATCAGATACTCGCGCAGCATTGGCCCCAAAGCCGCCTTGCCATCGCCACCGCGCGAAAACGGCGTCCGTCCCGAGCCTTTCAACTGAATATCCCAGCGCCGCCCCACCGGATCCAGAAATTCGCCCAGCAAATGCGCGCGCCCGTCCCCCAGTTGCGCCGAAAAGCCACCAAACTGATGCCCGGCATAGGCCAGCGCAATCGGTTCTGCCCCCGGCGGCACTTCGGCACCCGAAAACCACGTTGCGGCCTTTTCCGTCAGATCATCCGGATCAAGCCCCAGCGCCGCCGCCAGCCCCGTGTTCAGACGCACCAGATGCGGATCAGGGGCAACATCCGGGGCCAACGCCAGATGCGTGCCGGGCAAATCGCGCACATAGGTGTTATCAAACACTATCGACATGGCACAGCTTTCGCTTGGACAATCATACGGACGTTGAGCAATCCTGTGGATATGGGGCTTCCGCCTGCGCTGACAATGACAGCCGATCACCTCAAGGACAAAGAAATCCGGGTCTTACATACGCCTTGCCGCCAAAAGTCAGCAACACCAAACATACCGCCCAAGGACGTGCCTGTTTTTGCGGCTTTTTAGAAATTGGTCGGGGTGAAGAGATTCGAACTCCCGACATCCTGCTCCCAAAGCAGGCGCGCTACCAGACTGCGCTACACCCCGACTGCGGTGTTCCTAGCGGGTATTTTCGGGATTGAAAAGCCGTTAGAACAGTTTGCGTTTTAGCTTATGCAAAAAAAGTTTTTTCCAGTCGTGTGGTCCTTCGGGCGAAGTGCGCTTTAGGATCAGCGCAAAGCGGGTTACTCGCCGCTGCAGGGCCAGATTGCTTCAGCTTGATTGATTGCCGGGTGCCGCATCTCACTGCCAGCGGCGATTCCCATGCGTTTGGCCAAACCGCCGTTGATTTCCAGCACAAAGGCCACGTCTTGGCCGCCGTCAATCGGCGTCAGATCCTTGGGCACCGCGTTGGATTGCACCCGGGTTACCACGCCCGTGGCATCGGCAAAGATCATATCCAGGGGAATCAGCGTGTTCTTCATCCAGAACTGCGCATGTTTGGGTTTCGGAAACACGAACAGCATCCCCGCCGAGGTTGCCATCTTTTCCCGAAACATCAGACCCTGCGCCTGTTCAGCAGGATCATCGGCCAATTCAACGGTAAACCGTTGCGTTCCAGTGGGCCCGCGCAATTCCAGCGTATCAGCCGCGCAGGCGGCTTGCGCCCCCGCCCCCCAGCACACCATCAAAGTGGATAATATCAGCCGCGAACCGACGCTTCCCATGACAACACCTGCACCGCCATCCGACCGCGCTTGCCGTCGATGATGCGCAGACACACGGCCTCACCCGCCGAAAGATCAGCAAAGCCCGAATGACGCAAAATCTCGACATGCACAAAAACATCTTCAGACCTGCCAAACACATTGGCGAACCCAAAGCCCTTACTTTTGTCAAACCACTTAACACGTGCGGGTTCAAGCGGCAGTGTTGCCATTTCTTCAGGCGTGGTGTTGGCGCTTTCCTCATCCAGTGGGAAGGGCACGCCGGGCGGTGGTTCAATCGTCACCACTTCGACGGCCTGAATGCCACGCGCGGTGTGTTGCACCTTCACGGTAATATTTGCCCCATCCGCAACCGAGCTTTGGCCATAATTGCGCAACACATTGGCGTGCAACAAAACATCTGCAGCAGAGCCTTCCGCTACAATAAAGCCAAACCCTTTGGTTGGGTCAAACCACTTTACACGCCCCTGCAAAATAAGCAGGTCGATTTTTTCATCCGTCATCTTTAGGACCGTTTCCCCAGATAAAGCCCATAGACTTCCCAAAGATGGCAAATTCGTGTCTGTTGCAAGCTGATTAATAAGGCATTTGGTCCGATATTAAATCACGAAGGGTGAAAGATTACGGATTTAGCCTGTTGATTTCCCATGGTTTTTCTACCAAAGCGCGAGTCCAGCGAAATCTGTCATGCAACCTGAAATCGCCATCGGCCCAAAATTCAATTTCTACGGGATGCACGCGATATCCGCCCCAGAACGGCGGGCGCTTGGGACTAATCCCATGCTGCGCCGTGATTTTTGCCACTTCGGCCATCAACGCGCCCCGCGATGACAGGGGTTGCGATTGCTGGCTGGCCCAGGCCCCAAGCCGCGACTTCAGGCTGCGCGAGGCGTAATAGGCGTCCGCCGCCGGGCCGTCTTCGCGCACAACCGTGCCGCGCACACGCAACTGACGGCGCAACGATTTCCAATGCATGATAAACGCCACTTTGCCCGCACTTTCGATCTCTTGCGCCTTTTTTGAGGTGTAGTTGGTATAAAAGACAAAGGCATCGCGCTCGATATCTTTCAGCAAAACCATGCGTGCATTGGGCATTCCATCAGAATCAACCGTCGAAAGGGCGATGGCGTTGGGGTCGTTGATCTCGGTCAACCCGGCCTCTGCCAGCCAACGCTGCGCGATCACAAAGGGATCGTCCCCGGCAAAAATTCCTGTTCTGTCCATCGTCTTGTCCTTCCCGCAGCATCCGCCGCGCCCTTGATGCAGGCCAACCTTTCGCCTACACAGATTTCCAGTGAATAAGGGTGGGCGGGGAACAGCGAATGTCAACTGGACTGATGGCAGGAAAACGCGGGCTGATCATGGGCCTTGCCAACGACAAATCCATCGCATGGGGCATCGCCCAAGCCATCGCCGGCCAAGGCGCCGAGATTGCGTTTTCCTATCAGGGTGAGGCGTTGAAAAAGCGGGTCGAACCGCTGGCGGCTTCGATCGGGATGAAAGAATTCATCGAATGCGATGTGGCATCTGAAGACTCGATGGATGCGCTGTTTGCGCATCTGCAAAAACTTTGGGGCAAGATTGACTTTCTGGTGCATGCCATCGGCTTTTCCGACAAGGCCGAATTGCGCGGCCGCTATGTTGATACCTCTCGCGCCAACTTTTTGATGACAATGGATATTTCGGTCTACAGCTTTACCGCCGTCGCCCGCCGTGCTGCGGCCATCATGCCCGATGGCGGCTCGCTTTTGACGCTGACCTATTACGGCGCCGAAAAGGTTATGCCGCATTACAACGTTATGGGCATCGCCAAGGCAGGGCTGGAGGCGTCGGTGAAATACATGGCCGAAGATCTGGGCAAAGACGGCATCCGGGTGAACGCAATTTCCGCCGGGCCGATCAAAACGCTGGCGGCCTCGGGCATTGGTGATTTCCGTTATATCATGAAATGGAATGAGTTGAACTCGCCCCTGCGCCGCAATGTGACGCAAGAAGAGGTTGGCAAGGCGTCGCTTTATCTGCTGTCCGATCTGGGATCGGGGACCACGGGCGAAAACCTGCATGTCGATGCAGGCTATCATGTGGTGGGCATGAAGGCAGTCGATGCCCCCGATATTGATGTGGTAACAAACAAAAACGGGGCGGCGCATTGACCCTGACCGCCTTTATCGCCGTCGCGCTGTTGCACCTGATGGCCGCGATCAGCCCCGGCCCCGCGGTGTTGATGGCCGCACGCACGGGCGTTACCGAAGGGCTGCGCACCGGGGTCTTTCTGGCCATGGGCATCGGGACAGGCGCGGTGGTCTGGGCTGCCGCGGCGCTGTTTGGCCTGAACCTGATATTCCAGGCCGCCCCTGCGCTGTTATGGGGTCTTAAAATCATCGGCGGGGCCTATCTGATCTATATGGCCTGGGGCATGTGGCGGTCTGCGGATCAGCCGCTGGATATGTCGGCGTCCGCCCTGCCGCGCAGCCCCGCGTCGGCGTTCAAACTTGGGGTGGTTACGCAGTTGTCCAACCCCAAACCCGCGATCCTGTTCAGCGCAATTTTCGTCGGCACAGTGCCGCAAGGCACACCCGTCTGGGTCTACGCGGCGCTCCTGACGGTTGTGTTCCTGAATGAAGCGATCTGGTGCACCCTTGTCGCCCGCATATTCTCGTTCGACCGCAGCAAAGCCGCCTATATCAGCCTGAAAACTGCTATCGACCGCAGCTTTGGCGGGCTGTTGGCCCTGCTGGGCATTAAGATTGCGCTGACCTGACAGGTGGTTGGCCTTTTACCATGGGCTGAATATCCCCGGCTCAGGCCGGTTCAGCATCGGTCAGGCGGGCGTGGTGCTTTGCCCGCGATGCAACCAAAAGAGTAGACGAACCATTTTTGTTTCCGCTATGCTTTTGGCATGGCGTTATTAGCCATTGCCCATTGCCGCCCATATTTTTTTCAACCCGGAGTTTTTCAGATGCTTACTATTGCAGTTCCCATCACCAGCCGCGCCGATATGAACACAGGCACGCCGCGCGTGGGGCAATGGACCTATCACCATGTTTTACCGGTTCGGGTCTATTTCCTTATTGCCTCAACCATATTGCGCATCGTGATTGATCCCGATTGCTGGGACAAAGCCCGTGTCTTGGGCATCGAAGCCCTTAAAAGCATGTGCCAATACAGGGCAAACGAACAGCGGATAGACCTGTTCTTGCAAGATAAGAAATGGTTGCACGTTACGCCGACGGCGGCAGAGTTTGCCGATCAGGCCAAATTATGCGGCAGCCCGCCCTTTGGTGGCTTTGGCGGCCCCAACCCCGTGCAGCGCAGCGATGATCCGCATGAGAACGAAGAGCCGAACCGCCCGCTTAGCGCCGACCAAACCTGGTGGGAATCATTGAAGGCGGCGCGGCAGTTGATTTATGCGGCCTACGGGCTGACGGGCCTGCCCGGCACGCAGACCACGATCAGCGCGGCGAAGGACATGCACGACTGGTGCCGCCTTGTCTTTTTGTTGCACAACGCAATCGACCGCGCCAAAATCGTGGGCTTGCCGCGTCACGTCCATCAAGACTGGGCCTGCAGCGACGACAATGTCTGGACGGTGCTGCCACGAAAACACCTCACAATGCCCAATACGCGCGGCCCAAACATGAAACTGCGGCTTGCGGTGGAACGATCAAGCTATATTGACACCATTATAACTCCGGCAGAGGCCTTGGCGCGGCGCGGCGGTCATGTTTTAAGTCCGGTGGATGACTATTATTACTGCGCGACGCCATGATATAGGGATCGGGGCGATCCCGCGCCCCCAGACCGGAGCCTGCCATGAACGACCGCCTGCCCCATGAAAAAGGCTTCCACGTCAGTTGGGATCAGATTCACCGCGATGCGCGTGCGCTGGCGTGGCGGCTGGATGGCAAAGGCCCCAACAATGGGGCGTGGCGCGCTGTGGTGGGCATCACGCGCGGCGGATTGGTGCCCGCGATGATCGTCAGCCGCGAATTGGATATTCGCGTGGTCGATACCATCTCGGTGATTTCCTACGCCCATCAAGACCGCGGCGATGCCGAAATGACCAAAGCGCCACAAGCCGATCTGATGGGCGATGGCACCGGCATTCTGATCGTCGATGATCTGGTGGACAGCGGCAAAACGCTGGAACTGGTGCGCAAGATGTATCCAAAGGCGCATTTTGCCACGGTCTACGCCAAGCCCAGTGGCAAACCAATGGTCGATACCTATATCACTGAGGTCAGCCAGGACACGTGGATCTTCTTCCCCTGGGACATGGCGCTGCAATATGTGCAGCCGTTTCGTGGGAAAGACTAGGACAGTTTGCAGCCTATGGTATCGGTTCCGCGCACCACGCCTGCAAAGGTTTTGCACTGGCTTTTTGAGGCCAGTCTGGTCATCAAAGGCCTGCTGTGCAGCGCCGAGACTTTGGCTGGCCTAAGTCTGCTGTTTGCCCCGAACCCCCTGATCGCGCGGTTACTGTATTGGCTGACGCATTATGAGATTGCCGAAAAACCCGGTGATACAATGGCGGCCTGGACGCAACGCGCCGTTGAACAGTTTCCCATTGGCAGTCAGGATTTTTACGGCTGGTATCTGCTGTTTCACGGCGGATTGAAGCTGGCCATGGTGGTGATGCTTTGGGCCCGAATCCTGTGGGCATATCCTGCGGCCATGGTGGTTCTAAGCGGTTTCGTGATCTACCAGCTGGCGGAATTTTTTCACACCGGATCGCCGTTTTTGCTGATTTTGGCAGTGTTCGATCTGTTCATGATCGGGTTGGTCTGGCAAGAATATCGGGCGCTTAAAGACGCCCGCTGACCCTATTCAGGATCGAATGATGACCCATCCGCTAAACCCCGCCATGGCTGCCACCGATCCGCCCCCGGTTATGGAGGCGCGGCGCTGGCTGGCGGGGGTGCAGTTTCCAGCCGATCGCCCGTTGATCAACATCTCGCAGGCGGCACCCGTGGATATCCCAACGCTGGGCTTGCGGCAGGCGCTGGCCGAGGCCGCGCTGAACGATCCGGCTGCGCATCTCTATGGCCCGGTGCTGGGCCTGCCAGCCCTGCGCGCCGAAATTGCCGGGCAGTGGTCGCAAGCCTACGCCGGGGCGATCCGTGACACGCAAGTCGCCATCACCCAAGGTTGCAATCAGGCATTTTGCGCGGTGATGTCGACGCTGGCTGGCGCGGGGGATGAGGTGATCTTACCCACGCCATGGTATTTCAACCATAAAATGTGGCTGGATATGCAGGGGGTTACGGCAGTACCCTTGGCCACTGGTCCGGGGTTGATCCCCGATGCCACGCGATGCGCCAGCCTGATCACACCGCGCACCCGCGCCATTGTGCTGGTCAGCCCCAACAACCCCGGTGGCGTGGAATACCCCGCACAAACCCTGTCAGAATTCCGCGATCTGGCCCGTGCGCGCGGCATTGCCCTGATCGTCGATGAAACCTACCGCGATTTTGACAGCCGATACTCTGGTCAAGACGGGGGCCGCGCCCATGATCTGTTCACCGATCCCGACTGGGCCGATACCTTCATCCACCTCTACAGCTTTTCCAAGACATACCGGCTGACCGGGCACCGTGTGGGCGCAGTGATTGCCTCGGAAAGCCGCCTGGCCGAGATTGAGAAATTTCTTGATACCGTCGCCATCTGCCCCAGCCAACTGGGCCAGATCGGTGCGCTGTGGGGCATGCAGAACCTGTCGCACTGGGTGGCAGGTGAGCGGGCCGAGATTTTGGCCCGTAAAGCTGCGATGATCCGTGGGTTCTCTGCCCTGCCCGACTGGAAACTGTTGGGATGCGGGGCCTATTTTGCCTATGTCGAACACCCCTACCCCATTGCATCCGATATTTTATGCAAACGGCTGGTAACCGAGGCCAGCCTGCTGATGCTGCCCGGCACAATGTTTCAACCCGCCGGATCAGCGGACGGCACGCGCCAGATCAGGATCGCCTTTGCCAATGCCGACACAGCCGGTATCGCCGAAGTCTTTCGCCGCCTAAGCGCGTTCCACGGCTGACGCCAACGCATCCACATCTTGCCCCGCGCCGACCAACCGCATAGACAGGCGCGCAACCCTTTATTCGACAGGCAGACCCCATGGCCAAAGCACCGCACGCTGACGACGCCCCCCTTAAAAAACGCCGTGGCGCGTCGGTCATGGCGTGGGTGCTGATGGCCATGCTGATCGGCGGCCTTGGCGGCTTTGGCGTGACGAATTTTGGCGGTGGGATCACTTCGATCGGCAAGGTCGGCACCCGTGAGATTGAGGTGAATGAATATGCCAGCGCGTTGCGCCAGGAACTGGCTGCGTTTTCTGCCCAGTTTGGCCAGCCCATCAACCTGTCCCAAGCGCAGGCTATGGGGCTGGACAAACAGGTGCTGCAAGCCGTGATCACCCGCGCCGCACTGGACGGCGAGGCTGAACAGGTCGGCATTTCGGTCGGTGACGCGGTGGTGGCCAGCAAAGTGGCGGCAACCCCGGCCTTTCAGGGCACCGCGGGCAATTTTGATCGCGAAACCTACCGTTTGGCGCTGGATCAGAACAACTTAACCGTGGCGGGCTACGAAACCAGTCTGCGCCGGGATGCCGCGCGCAGCCTGATGCAGGGTGCGGTCGTCGGCGGCTTTGCCGCCCCCGCTGCCCTGACGGACACCATCGCAGCCTATGCGGGCGAACGGCGCGGCTATTCGATGCTGCGCCTTGCCGAAAGCGATTTGCCTGCGCCGCTGGGCGATCTCACCGAAGCCAACCTGACCGCCTATTATACCACCAATATCGCCACATTCACCCGGCCCGAGGCCAAACGCATCACCTATGCGGCCTTGCTGCCCGATGCATTGGCCAAGGATATGCCGGTGGATGAGCAAAAACTGAAAGAGCTGTATCAGTCCAAAATCGCCGACTACGTCATTCCTGAAAAGCGTCTGGTCGAACGGCTGGTCTATCCGACCGACGCCGACGCCGTGGCTGCCAAGGCGAAACTCGACGCAGGCACAACGTTCGAACAATTGGTGGCAGACCGCAAGCTGACTTTGGAAGACATCGACATGGGCGATGTCGCAAAGGCCGAACTGGGCGCTGCGGGCGACGCGGTATTTGCACTTGCTGGCCCCGGCGTTGTCGGGCCGCTGCAATCCAGCCTTGGGCCAGCCCTGTTTCGGATGAACGCCGTGCTGGCCGCGCAAGAAACCACATTCGATCAAGCGCGCGAGGCGCTGTCGACCGAAATGCAGCAGGACTCTGCCCGTCGCGCGATTTCCGACAAGGTTGAGGCGATTGACGATTTGCTGGCCGGTGGCGCCACGTTGGAAGACGTTGCCAAAGAGCAGGGCATGGTGCTTGCCAGCACGGATTATGCTGAGGGCGCTGAAGATAACGACGCTATCGCAGGCTATACCGACTTCCGCGATGCCGCCGCCAAACTGGCAGAGGGTGATTTTGCCGAGGCAGTGATTCTGGACGATGGTGGCGTTGTGGCCATGCGCCTTGACGAAACGGTGCCACCAACGCCGGTGCCCTTTGCCGATGTGAAAGACAAGGTTGCAGCCGCCGCCCGCGCCGATGCGCTGACAAAGGCGCTGGCGGACTATGCCGTCACAGTGAAATCCGCCGTTGAAGGCGGCGCATCGCTGGGGGCTTATGGCATCGTGTCGCGCACGGCGGCAACCGACCGGCAGGGTTTTGTCGAGGGGGCTCCCGAAACTCTGATGA
>JAYUHO010000283.1:0-4060 GCA_043766915.1 Cypionkella sp. | reverse complement strand
GGCTGGTGCTGCTGGGGGTGGCGCATCCGACGGACGGGCTGCTGAAACTGGCCTGGCTTGCGCTGCCACTGGTGGCCAGTGTCGGGGTCTGGACGCTGTTTGGCCGCCAATTGCGCGCCAATGCGCCCGAAAGGTTGCGCAGACGCGCCATGGCGCTGTGGCCCTATGTCATCGCAGGCGTGGTGTCCTACATTGGGGTTGCGGCGGCGGGGCTGCCGCCTGCCTTGGGCCTGCTGCCTGTTATCCCCGCAATTCCCCATGCTGACAGATCCTTTGGCCTGTTTGCCGAGGCCGAAGAGTTTCTGCACGATCCGCTGAACCGGTTGGCGCATGGTTTGGTGCGGCCTTTGGCGGTGGTTTTGGTCTTGTTTGGCCTCACACGTGGCGGCATTGATATTCTTGCCGCCGGGCCCACGACAGGCACGGTGCTGGCCGCCCTTTGGATTGGCAAGCCTTTGGGATTTCTGGCAGGCTGCCTTGTCACGGCGTGGTTGGGCCTTGGCCGGATGCCGCTTGGCATTGATCTGCGCGACCTTGGATTGATCTCGCTGCTGCTGGGCATGGGCTTTACTGTGCCTGTGCTTGGACTTGCGGCATCCCTGCCCGGCGGTGAAATGGCCGAAGCGGCACGGCTGGGTCTTGCGCTTAGCCTGTTGGCGGGGCCTGCGGCCTTTGGTCTGTCACGGTTGCGCTGATCGCCAACACCGGTCCAAAAACCTTTATTGTTTCGCAATTTGACATAATGATGCCCCAATAAACCGTTACCAGCGGCTATTCCCCTTGCAGGAGGGGGCAAACCGGGCGTTAAGACTAACCCGGTAAAATGTGGTGAGAAATGTTGCCCGGCATGCCGTTGCGCCTGGCAGCCCATAGGAGCGGGAATGATCGCCTTCGAAAATGTCAGCAAGTCTTTCTGGACGGGCAAATCGCGCAAGATCATTCTTGACCGCGCCTCTTTCAAGGTTGACGTTGGCAATTCACTGGGAATCCTTGCCCGCAATGGATCAGGAAAAACTACCATTATCAATATGATGGCAGGTCTTGAAAAGCCTGACGAAGGCAAAGTTGTGCGCACATCGCGCATATCTTTCCCGCTGGGGTTTATGGGGGGGGTGATCTCAAAACACACTGCCACCGAAAACTCTCGCTATATCGCGCGCCTCTACGGGTTGGACCCCGATTATGTCGAAAGTTTCTGCCGCTGGCTGGCGGGGATCGACGAATACTTCGACATGCCGGTGGGCACGTATTCCTCTGGCATGCGGTCGCGGTTTTCGTTTTCGCTGATGTTGGCGCTGGAATTTGACATCTATCTGATTGACGAAGGCATGCCGTCGTCAACAGATGTCGAATTCAACCGCAAAGCCGGGCAGATTTTGCGTCAGCGCCTTGCCAATGCAACCGTGGTGGTGGTGTCGCACCAGCCCGCCACACTTGAAAAGTTCTGCCGCTCGGCCGCTGTGCTGCGCAATGGGCAGTTGTATATGTTTGAAACTTTGGAAGAGGCGAAACAGCTTTATGACTATGAAGCTAACCGTTAAGCGGTTCCGCACCCGCCGCAGCGATCCCGTTACCGCAGCGCCCGTGCGCCCTGTGGTCAAACCAGTCGCCGCTGGCCCCAAAGTGGTGGGCGACGATGCGTTTTTTCCCAACACGAATGATGACGGCTTTGGCAGCCAAAGCTTTGCCACCGCGCGCAACGCGTCGCTTGCCCCGGTGCCAGAGGCCGGCCCCGACATTGACAGCATTCGCCGCGAAGGTCTGACGGGCCGTCAGTTGCGCATGGCCCGCCGCGTGGCGCAAAAGCATGGCCTGCCCGCCACATCCGATTTTGACGCGGTGCGCCTGTTGCGCAACGCGGGCATCGATCCGTTTCAAACCAACTCGGTGCTTGAACTGGTGTCCTCGGTCGATCAACCGCCCTCGGGCGGCTCGCGGGCGCTGACGGTCACGCCGGGCGGGGATGGCATCCGGTTGCCGCAAACAATGAAGCCGATGCAACTGCCATCAACCGAAACACGCGCCGAGCAGGCCCATGTTGCCGAAGTGATGAAGATCCAACGCGATATGGCACAACGCCGGCGCCGCAAAACCATGCTGTTGGCCGCGCGCCTGTTCGTGTTTGTGTTGCTGCCAACCTTTCTGGCGGGGATTTACTATTACACCATTGCCACCCCGTTTTACTCTACCAAATCCGAATTTGTGATCCAGCAGGCCGAGGCCCCGTCGGCATCGGGGCTGAGTGGTCTGATGCGGGGCACGCCAATGGCCGGGGCGCAAGACAGCATCACGGTGCAAGGCTATCTGCAAAGCCAGGACGCGATGCAGCGGCTGGATGCCGAACTGGGGTTTCGCGCGCGGTTCTCGGATGCGGCCATCGACCCTATTCAGCGGCTTGATCCCAACGCGTCCAATTCCGCCGCCTATAAGGTGTACCGCCGCAACGTAAAGATTTCCTATGACCCGACCGAAGGTCTGATCAAAATGGAGGTGATTGCCGCCGATCCCGAATTCAGCGCCGCGATGTCAAAAAAGCTGATCGGTTTTGCCGAAGAGGTGGTGGATCAGATGACCACCCGCGTGCGCGAAGATCAGATGCAGGGCGCGACCGCCCGCTATGACCAGGCGGAAAAGGAACTGGACGCTGCAAACCAACATGTGGTTGAGTTGCAAGAGAAATATCAGGTGCTGTCGTCCGAGGTCGAAGTGTCGCTGATCACTGGCCAAATCAGCCAGCTGGAAACCCAGATGACACAGGACAAGCTGTCTTTGGCCCAGATGGAATCTAACGAAACCCCCAATCTGGCCCGGATGGAGCCTTTGAAACGCCGGATAGCCACCCTGACCGAAGAGATCGGGATACTGCGATCCAAGCTGACCACTGATGGCGCAAGCGGGTTGTCTTTGGCCAAAATCCAAAGCCAGTTGATCGTGGCGCAGGCCGATGTGCAAACCCGGCAGTTGCTGCTAAGCCAGTCATTGGCAGCCCTTGAAACCTCGCGCACCGAGGCCAATCGCCAAACCCGTTATTTGTTGATGTCGGTCAATCCGATTGTGCCCGATGAGGCCGCCTATCCGCGGGCTTTTGAAAACACGTTGGTGGTGATGTTGATCTTTGCAGGCATCTACCTGATGCTGTCGATGACAGTGGCGATCTTGCGTGAGCAGGTCACGGCGTAAGGGCAGCGATGAAACACGTTAAAATCGGCAGCCTGACCGTTGGCAACGACCTGCCGTTGCTGGTGATCGCGGGGCCGTGCCAGCTGGAAAGTCTGGATCACGCGCAGATGATTGCAGGCCGGATGCAAGAGGCATGTCAGGCGGCGGGCGCGCAGTATGTGTTCAAAGCCAGCTATGACAAAGCCAACCGCACCTCGCTGACGGGGCGGCGCGGCTTGGGGATGGAGGCGGGGCTCAGGGCGCTGGCGGCGGTGCGCGCCATGGGCATGCCGGTGTTGACGGATGTGCATGATGCGGGTCAGGCGCATGAGGCCGCGACGGTGGTGGATGTCATCCAGATCCCCGCTTTCCTGTGCCGCCAGACCGATCTGTTGCTGGCGGCGGGGCAAACAGGCGCGGTGGTGAATGTCAAAAAGGGTCAGTTTCTGGCGCCTTGGGATATGGAAAATGTCGCGCAGAAAGTGGCGTCAACCGGCAATGACCGCATTTTGCTGACCGAACGCGGATCAAGTTTTGGCTATAACACGCTGGTCGCCGATATGCGCAGCCTGCCCATTTTGGCGCGCACCGGCTATCCGGTGATCATGGATGCCACCCATTCGGTGCAACAACCGGGTGGCTTGGGCGGCGCATCGGGCGGGCAGCGCGAATTTGCCCCGGTGATGGCGCGTGCGGCGGTGGCGCTGGGCGTGGCGGGGGTGTTTATTGAAACGCATGAAGCGCCCGATACAGCCCCGTCCGATGGCCCCAACATGATCCCGCTGGACCAGATGGCGCGGCTGATCGACAGTCTGATGGCGTTTGACCGGTTGGCCAAGGCCGATCCGTTGCCTGTCTGACCTGCTCTGCCCGGCCTCATGCGCCGGGCAGGCCATTGTCA
>JAYUHO010000282.1:0-27161 GCA_043766915.1 Cypionkella sp. | reverse complement strand
TTGCGTGTTGCATTCAATGTGGTGAACCTCATTGAATGCAACACGCTCTAAATTGTAGGGGTTTGGCTGGCGAAGTCGATCCAGCCATCCAACGCCCGGCCTTATTGCACATAGGGCATCGGATCGACCGAGTCGGTGCCTTTGCGGATCTCAAAATGCACGAAGGCCGGATCGCCTGCGCGCACCACGGCGATGGTTTGGCCGCGCGATACTTTATCGCCCTTCTTTACCTTCAACCCATCAACTCCTGCATAGACTGTCAGGATGGAATCGGCATGGCGGATCACCACGATCGGCGTGCCTTTGGTATCGGTGGTGACAGCGGCCACGGTGCCATCTGCGGCGGACTTGACGGCGGTCCCCGCAGCGGCGGCGATGTCGATGCCGTCGTTCTTTTTCTTGGTATAGCCGCGAATGATCTTGCCGTTGACGGGCATCGCGAACGAACTTGCCGACGCAGCGGTGCGGTCTTTGCCAAGATTGGCGTTGGGCGGGGCTTCTTTGGGTTTGTCCGCCGCTTTGGTCGGCTTTTCCGCCGGCAGCGGTTTTTTCGCCGAGGGCGGCTGTGGCGTGTCTGTTCCTGCGCCGGGCAGGGTGACCACGCTGCGGCCCTGATCAGGCGGCGTGCCATTGGCGGCGGGGATGATCAGAACCTGACCCTCGCGCACTTCAAGATCGGCGCCTAAGCCATTCCAATCGGCCAAGGATCTGGCCGAGACGTTGTAGGTGCGGGCAATCGAGAACGCGGTTTCGCCCCGTTGTACCTTGTGCTGCGTCGGATTGGCCCCGGCAGGCTTTCCAGCCGCTGGCAGCGGCGAGGTGCCGACCCGGTCAAGCGCCGTTGTGGCAATGGTTGAGACATCGACCTGACCGGTACCACCGATGAGTGCGCCTGTGGTCGCCCCAGCCGCGCGGGTGCCACCGGGAAGGGCCAAAACCTCGCCCTCGCGCAGGGCATCTGACGGGCGCAGGGCATTGTAGCGGGCCAACTCGTCAGCACTGATCCCGACGCGCGCGGCAACTGCCGCCACCGTATCGCCGCGCTGCGCCGCCACCGTCTGATAGCCCGGATACGACACCACGCCGCGCCCGTCGGCGTTGGGCCGGTTGGCCGAAGGTTGCTGCACGGCCCCCGAGGTATCAGCCCCCGTGCCCCGCCGCAAATCCCAGTCGAGATCAGAGTTTGTGCAGGCCGACATCAAAAGCAGGGCCACAGGGCCAAAAACGGTTGCGCGCGAAAGGGTCATGCTTACCTCGTTAAGTTGGGCCGGGTTTGTCCCGACCGCAGTTTCATTCCGTTCCAAGCCCTTCAACCAGCGGCACAAACCGCACCGGGCGAAGCTCTTCGTAATCATACCCTGCGGCCAGCCGTGTGACCTTGATCAGGCTTTGTACTGTATCAGACTGACCCACCGGCACCACCATGATACCGCCTATTTTCAGCTGCGCCAAGAGCGGGCCGGGCGGGTCTTCAGCGGCGGCTGTCACGATGATGCGATCAAACGGGGCCTGATCGGGCAGACCATAGCTGCCATCGGCGACCATGGCCACGATATTCACCAGTCCCAGATCGCGGAAGATGTCTTGCGCCTCGCGCACCAATCGTCTGTGGCGGTCAACCGTATAGACGCGACGGGCCAGTTGGCTGAGGATCGCCGCCTGATAGCCCGATCCGGTGCCCACTTCGAGAACCGTATCGCGGGGCTGCGCGCCCAGGGCCTGGGTCATCAAGCCCACCACCGATGGCTGGCTGATGGTCTGGCCGCAGGCGATGGGCAGCGGCATGTCTTCATAGGCGCGTTCGGAAAACAGCCCGCGCACAAACTGGCCGCGATCTACCCGTTCCATCGCGGTCAAGACCCGCGCATCCGTGACACCGCGAGAGCGCAGCGCAAACAAAAACCGCATCTTGCGCATCGCCGCCGTGTCATCGTCGGGCAGCCCGTGTTCGGTCATCCCAAACGTGCCTCTAAATCGGCAAGCGCATCATGGGCGGTCAGATCGCAGCGCAGCGGGGTGATGGAAATCCACCCCTCAAGGTTTACGGCGGCATCGGTGCCGGGCAGGGTGGGGCTGTGTTGCGGCCCGCCCTTGATCCACAAGAACCGTTTGCCCGAGGGCGCGGTATAGGGCAGCACGCCAAAGGACGTATTGCGGCGAAAGCCCTGGGCGGCCACCTTGTGCCCTTTTATGGCTGCGGCGGGCAGGGGCGGGAAGTTGACGTTGTAGAATATCCGGTAATCGCCTTGCTCCCAGATGCCTTTGTCCAGCAACAAGCGCACAACGGCTGTGCCATGTGCGGCGGCGGCCTCAAACGGATCATCAAGGCCCTCGGTTTGCGGGCCCATGTATTGAGACATCGCAATTGCCGGGATGCCGTGCAAAGCCGCCTCTATCGCCGCACCAATGGTGCCGGAATACAGCACATTTTCGGCCGCATTGTTGCCCCGGTTCACCCCCGACAACACCAGATCGGGCTTTGCCCCGTCCAGCACATCATAGACCCCCGCCAACACGCAATCGGCAGGGCTGCCTTCGACGGCATAGCGGCGGTGCGACAGCTTGGCGTTGATCATCGGGTGAGTATAGCTGATGCAATGGCCAACGCCGGATTGTTCAAACGCGGGGGCCACTGTCCACACTTCGCCGTCCGGCCCTGCGATGTCATGGGCGATGCGGGTTAACACCTCTAGGCCCGGCGCGTTGATGCCGTCGTCATTGGTGATTAAAATGCGCATCTGACTGGCCTTGATCCAAGGGCAAATCCCTGCCCGCTATACGCCCTAACTGATAGACGAGGCCGGGCGCAGCGGCAAGTCTGCCACGGGGCAGACCGGTGGGATTGCGGTCACGGGTGGTGTTTGCACCACGCGGGCCGGTCAGGCGGGCGTTGCGTCATAGCCTGCGGATTTCAGCGCGGCGCGCATGGCGTCAATGGCGGCGGCACTTTTCACAGCGACGGTGCGGGCGGGCATGTCGAAGTCAAGCAATGCTGCGGGGTCAAGGCCTTTGATGGTTTTCTCGATCGTGGCCTTGCAATGGCCGCACGACATGTCGGGGATGGATAGCGTTGTCATGGCGATGTCTCCTGTGGTGTTGGGCATATTTGGGGCGTTCCAGCGGGGGAAGGTCAAGGGTGTGGAAAAAATAACTTACGGGGGTTGACCTTCCAGTTGTGGGAACCCCCATCTAGGGTCAACACCACCCCGCGAGGTTCCCGATGTCAGCGATACAACCGATCACCCTGTCTGTCGAAGGCATGAGTTGTGCGTCCTGTGTCGGGCGGGTTGAACGTGCCCTTAAGGCCGTACCGGGGGTGACGGGGGCCGAGGTCAATCTTGCCACCGAAACCGCACGGATTGTCACTGATGGCCGTATCGGGCCGGTTGCACTGGCCGATGTGCTGGACAAGGCCGGTTATCCTGCGCGGGTGGTTCCCCTTGATCTGCAGATTTCCGACATGACCTGTGCCTCGTGCGTGGGGCGGGTGGAACGCGCATTGGCGGCAGTGCCGGGGGTTCTGTCGGCGCAGGTTAATCTGGCCACAGAAACCGCCAGCCTGCGCTATCTGGACGGCGCGGTCACCCCTGCCGATCTGATCGCTGTCACAGCGGCTGCTGGATATCCGGCGCGTGTCTCCAGCCGGGAGGATGCAATGGACATGGGCAGCCGCAAAGACCGCGAGGCTGCAGATTTGGCGCGGCTGACGTGGATTGCGGCGGCGTTGACGCTGCCGGTGTTCGCCATGGAAATGGGGGGCCATCTGGTGCCTGCTGTCCATCATCTTATCGTTGGCAGTATCGGGATGCAGGCCAGTTGGACCCTGCAATTTGTGTTGACCACAATCGTGCTGGCCTGGCCGGGGTGGGGGTTTTACCGCAAAGGCTATCCCGCACTTTGGCGCGGCGCGCCTGACATGAACAGCCTTGTCGCCCTGGGCACCTCGGCGGCCTATGGATATTCGGTTGTTGCCACCTTTGCCCCCGGTCTGCTGCCAACCGGCACAGCGGCAGTGTATTACGAATCCGCAGCCGTGATTGTGGTGCTGATCCTGTTGGGGCGCATGTTAGAGGCGCGGGCCAAAGGGCGCACCGGGGCCGCGATTGCGCGGTTGGTCGGGCTTGCCCCGAAAACCGCGCGGGTGGACCGGGATGGCGAAATCGTTGAGGTGCCGCTGGATCAGATTGTTCAAGGTGATCTGATCCACACCCGCCCCGGCGAGCGTCTGGCCGTGGATGGCGAGGTGATCAGCGGCCAGTCTTATGTCGATGAAAGCATGATCACCGGCGAACCTGTGCCAGTGGCAAAAACCAGCGGCGCGCGGGTAACGGGCGGCACGGTGAACGGCACGGGCGCGCTGGTCTTGCGGGCCACCCATGTCGGGGCGGATACGGTGCTGTCGCAGATCATCCGCATGGTGGAACAGGCGCAAAGCACCAAATTGCCGATTCAAGGATTGGTTGACCGCATCACTTTGTGGTTCGTGCCTGCAGTGATGGCCTTGGCGGCGCTGACTGTGGCGGTCTGGCTGGTCTTTGGGCCGGCCCCGACGCTGGCGCATGCGCTGGTGGCGGGGGTATCGGTGCTGATCATCGCCTGCCCCTGTGCGATGGGATTGGCCACGCCGACCTCGATCATGGTGGGCACCGGGCGGGCAGCGGAACTGGGGGTGCTATTTCGCAAAGGCGATGCATTGCAGGCGTTGCAAGGCGTCACAGTGGTGGCGCTGGATAAGACCGGAACCCTGACGGCAGGCCGCCCCGAACTGACTGATCTGATAGTGATGCCGGGGTTTGATGAGGCGCAGGCGCTGGCGTGGCTCGCGGGGGCCGAGGCTGCGTCGGAACATCCGGTGGCCAGCGCGATCTTGCGTGCGGCCAAACTGCGCGGTTTGGATGTGCCGCCCGCATCAGGCTTTACCGCAATCCCCGGTTACGGCGTGCAGGCGACCGTCGCAGGGCGCGCGGTGCTGGTGGGTGCAGATCGGTTGATGCAGCGCGACGCGATTGCGTTGCCTAAGGACGACCCGGCGCTGGCCATCGCTCAAAAAGGCCGCACGCCGCTGTATCTGGCGGTGGATGGCCAGCTTGCCGCGGTTGTGGGGGTGGCCGATCCGATCAAACCCGGCAGCCCGGCGGCGATTGCGGCGTTGCAGGCGGCAGGGTTGCGGGTGGTGATGATTACCGGGGACAACAAGGTGACTGCGGCCAAAATCGCCGCCGAATTGGGCATCGCGGATGTGGTGGCCGAAGTCTTGCCTGCGGGCAAAGTGGCGGCGTTGGAACGTCTGCGCCCGCATGGCCCGGTGGCCTTTGTCGGCGACGGCATCAACGATGCGCCCGCTTTGGCTGCGGCGGATGTGGGCATCGCCATCGGCACTGGTACGGATGTGGCGATTGAAGCGGCGGATGTTGTGCTGATGTCGGGCGATCTGGGCGCGGTTGTCAGCGCCTTTGCCATCAGCCGGGCCACGATGCGCAACATCCGGCAAAACCTGTTCTGGGCCTTTGGCTATAACGTTGTGCTGATCCCGGTGGCGGCAGGCGCGCTTTATCCCATAAACGGGGCGATGCTGTCGCCTGCGTTGGCGGCTGGGGCCATGGCAATTTCAAGTGTTTTCGTGCTGACAAACGCCCTTCGGTTGCGTAAAGGAGCCACCAGATGAACATATCTCACGTCGCCGCCCGCACGGGCCTGCCCGCCAAGACCATCCGCTATTACGAAGACATCGGCCTGATCAAACCGTTGCGCGATGCCAATGATTATCGTGCCTTTCGTGACAGCGATGTGCACAAGCTGGCATTCCTGGGCCGTGCCCGCGCGCTGGGCTTTACCATCGAAAACTGCCGCGCCCTGCTGGCCCTGTGGGAGGATAAATCCCGCGCCAGTGCCGATGTGCGCGCCATTGCCGCAGATCACCTGCAGCAGATTGAGGCCAAAATCGCCGACCTGTCTGCCATGCGCGATACGCTGACCGAACTTGTGCGCACCTGCGCGGGAAATGCGCGTCCTGATTGCCCGATTTTGGCGTCGCTGGGCCGCTGAGGGGGATCATTTTCTTTCTCTTCATAACCCTTCTGCCTTGGGGCAGCCACTTGCAGCTTTGCAGTGGCAGGCGCGACCGGATTTGAGCGACTTGCGGGCAAAACAACTGGTGCCATCAAACCTGCGCTTGATCTACAAGGCGAATGCCCCGCGCCATGGAATGCCGCTTGCGTCATTTTCCTTTGCCATTCCTGAATTTATGCGCAGTGTCGGCGCGACATCAGGCGCAGAACCATTATAGGGCCAAGACATGAGCAAAACGCAAATTCAGGCCGCCCGCATCTGGCGCGGCGCGGCGCTGTTTGATGGCGCAAGTGAGGCCACTTTACAGGCTTTGGCCGCAGCCAGCACAGCCGTGAATTGGAGTGTTGGCGAGATGCTGTTTCAGCGCGGCGATGCAGGCGATTCGGTGATAGGTCTGGCAACCGGGCGGGTCAAACTGTCATTGGTTACCCGACAGGGCCGCGAGTTGGTGCTGCGCCACGCCGAGGGTGGCGATTTTCTGGGCGAGTTGGCGTTTCTTGATCCCGCGCCGCGGTCTGCCGATGCCACAGCGCAGGAACCCACCAGCGGATTTGTCTTGCGCCGGGTGGATTTTGACCGCTTGGCGGATCGGCAATTGCTGGTGTCCAAGGCCGCGATCTACTTGTGTCAGCGGTTGCGCGACACGACGGATCAACTGGAATCCATTGCCCTTTATGGCCTAAGCTCGCGTCTTGCGCGGTTTTTCCTGCTGACCCTGCGCCAGATGAACGGCGATGATCTGCCGCCCGCACCGCGCCTGCGATTGCCGCTGACCCAATCGGAACTGGCGGCGATATTGGGCGCCAGCCGCCCGAAAGTGAACCGCGCGATTGCGGAACTGGAGCTGGCGGGCGCGATCAAACGCACGGGCGATGTGCTGGAATGCGATCCCGATTTGCTGGAAACCTTTGCCGATCCTGCGGGGCATGAATGACGCCACGCCTTGCGTTCCTGCGCAGGCGCGGGCCGGGGGTTCTGGCCGCCGTACTGGTGGCTTGCGCCGTGGCGGCGGTGATTTTGCTGGCGGGCAAAACCACTGAACCGCTGCGCGAACGGCTGTTTGATGCCATGATCGGCGGGCGGGTTGCGGCGGTTTCTGACCGGGTTTGGGTGATTGAAATCGGGGCCGAAAATGAAGTCGGCGCGCAATGGAGCCGTGCCGATCTGGCGCGATTGATCACCACTTTGGCGGTGACAAAACCCAGTGCTATCGGTCTGGATATCGTGCTGTCGCAGGGCTGTGCGCCGGGGGCGGACACCGATGCTTTGGTCCGTGCGATGGCGGCGGTGCCCGTGCTGACGGGATTTGTCGTGCCGGGGCCAGAAGGGAACATCCCAGAGCCGCAACTGCCCATCGCAGTGATGCAAAACGCCCCGGCATGGAATGCAACCGGGGCCGAAACCGCCTGCCCCGCGTTTCAGGCGGCATCGGCGGGGGCGGTGTTGATCTCGCTGTCTGGCGGGCGGGATGGGCGCATTCGCACGGCCCCTGCGCTGGGTTTTGTGGCGGGGCGACCCTATGCCGGGATGGGCGTAGAGTTGGCACGGCGCGCGGCTGGGTGGCCCACGCCAATTTTGGGGGGAGGCAATCCGGGCTGGCTGTGGCTTGGGGCGGTCACGATCCCGCTGGACGCGGCAGGGCAGTTCCGGTTTGTGCCAACGCCCCCTGCGCGACGCGCAAGCCAAACTTTGGCCGCAGCCACCGTGTTGGCGGGAAAAATGCCCGCCTTGCCGTCAAATGCAGTGATCCTGATCGGATCGGCCTTGCCTGAAAAGGGCGGCTTGCGTGCCAGCCGCGCCAGCCCTGTGCATCCGTCGGTTCATCTGCAAGCCGATGTTGTGGAACAGCTTTTGTCGGGCCAGCCGTTCTCGCGCCCCGGCAACAGCGCGCTGATCGAGGCTGCCGTGGCGCTGATCGGCGGGGTGCTGGCGGTGTTCATGGTGATGCGCCTGCCGCCGGTGACGGGCGCTGGTGCAGCCGGTGCGGCGGCGGCGGTTTGGGGGGCCGTGGCCTGGTCTGCGGCGGTTTGGGGTAATCTCTTGCTTGATCCGCTGTTGCCTGCCCTTGCAATCATCGGCGCGGCCACTGCGGCCTTGCTGGCCGAGGCACGGGCCAGCCAAACCGCCGAGCGCAACCTGTCACGCCGTATGCGCCAGCATCTGCCGGCATCGGTGGTGGACCGGGTCAGCGATGGCACTGCGCCGCGCCGCCTTCTGGGTGAGCTGCGCGAGATCACGGCGCTGTTCACCGATATCGAAGGCTTTTCAGATCTGACCCGCCGCCTGCCACCACAAGCTTTGGTGGCATTGTTGGATACCTACTTCACTGGCCTTACAAACATCATCGCGGCGCATGGCGGGATGGTTGATAAAATCGTCGGGGATGCAGTGCATGCGTTTTTCAATGCGCCGGTTGATCAATCCGATCATGTCGATCAGGCGATTTTGGCGGCGGGCGAGATCCGCGATTTTTCGGTGCAGTTCGCGCAAACCGCTGCAGCCGCGGCGGCGGGTTTTGGCCGCACCCGCATCGGGGTTGAAACCGGACAGGCGCTGCTGGGGGATGTGGGCCAAGGCGGGCGCACCGATTATACGGCGCATGGCGATGCGGTGAATATGGCGGCGCGGCTGCAAGAGGCCAGCAAGACGCTGGACACCACCGTTCTGATCGGGCCGCGCGCCGCAGAGCTGACATCGCTGACCTTGGGCGCGGTAACCATGGTTGAGTTGCGCAGCTTCGGACGGGTGCAGGTGAGCAGGCTGGTGCGGTGATCAGCCGCCCAGAACCCAGGAAAACGCTTTGTCGACGCGCGATTGCGGCCAGTTTTTAACCGGCCCCGGGGCAACATTGTTGCCGCGCAAATCCGCGCCTTGGCCAGATGTCAGGGCCTTGATCACGCCGCCCCCTGATATTGTAACTTTGCCGCGCTCAACAAACACCGCAAAGGCGTTCTCGCTGGGCCCGGCAAAAAACCGGGTGCCGCGCACGGCGATACGGCCAAATTCGGTCTGAAACTCCAGATCAATCGGCGGGGCGGTGTCGTCGCGATCAAATATGATGGCTCCGTTCAGGTAAATCGCGCCGCCTATATCGGCGATAAACCGGTCGATGCGCAGCTCTGACACTGGCCCCAGATGGATTTCAGTGCTGCGCCCCAACCCCAGATGCGCGCGGCCTTCCGGGCCTGTGACCGCCAAATCACCGTCAAACAACGACATCCCCGCCAGCATCTGCGCCAGTTGATCGGGTTTGCCGACCTGTCCGGGGCCATTGATTTCAACGACCGTGCCGATGCCACTGGCAGCAAGCGCCGGAGAGGCCGCCAACGCAAAAGTTCCCCCGCCGATCAGGCAAATGGCCTGGCGGCGGGGGATGGGGCGGTTTGCGGTGATGAAAGGCATTCAGTTACCCTCGGCTAACGCTTTGGAATCATTCCGCCCCAGTGTTAACCTGAACCCAGGGGAAAGGCATCAGGTTAAGCCGGTGATATCGCTGTGACTTTAGGAGCGATATTTATAGGTTTTCTTATGCTTGCGCGGCGCGGGCGCATAATAGCAATGCGCGTCGCTGCCCGAGATATAGCGGGTCGAAACCCAGCCTTGGTATCCCTCCCAAGTGACGCGATACCAGCCGCGATAGCTTTCATAGACATATACGCGGGTGCAGACGTGCAGGGCTGCGATCACATCGTAATCTGACCCTGGGCCGGTGCGAAAGTTCAGATCCTGCGTCGTCCAACCGGGGTTGGCAACGGCCGCTCCTGCCGAAGTCAGGGCGATAGCTGCGGCAAGGGCGAGGCGTTTGAACATGATCATCTCTCCTGTTGGGTGGCTGGGCGGGGTCGGCTTGGGGGGGCGGACCGTGTCGTTTCGGTCCGGGTGAATTCACCATGCACCGCGCGGGGATTCGGCGCTGTTCCAAAGGATACAGGCGGGGGGCTGCACGCAGGCGGATTAGCGCAGCGACCTGCGCAGCAAAAGCATTTTGCATTTTATCTGGCACAGATTGGGTGCAATTCGCCCAACGTCCGGCGGGAAGTTACAAATCAAGATCAAGATTGACGACGCAAAAATCTGGGGCGCTGTTGCAGCCCTGAAAAATGCGCGGCATCTGTGTCGGGGGTCACTCAAAAAGGCAGCCGTTCTTCTTTTCCTCAACCTTGATCTGCTCAAGTCGCTCTTTTTCCATCGCCGTCAGCACGGGCGCAGAAGTGTGGCAGGTGCCATCGTCAAACTCTGCAAGGCCCCGCTCGGAGGTAAAGCAATAGCCGTTGGCGTAAAATATGGCGTTGCGTTGGAACCAAAGATCATAGCAGACCGCGTCCATTTTGGGGTCTGGGTTGTTGGCGGTGACATTCAGCGGTTTTTGCCCCTGACTGTTTTGGAGATACCGACCATAGCCCCAGCCCGACACTTGGTTCCAAGCAAGGTTGCACCAACGATAGTCATAATTATCAACGGTTTGACAATCTGTTACCACGACGCCTGTTGCGTCATGTGCAAGTTCTGCCACCACGTCATATTGCTCTCCTGGCCCAGAGCGGATGTTCAATTTCTCATCCGCGGGATGATCAACCACGCTGAACACTCCAGAAAAGTCAGAGCTGGCCGCGTTCACGTCGTCGTCTGTCAGATACTTGGCCGAGGCAAAGCCAGCGATGCAGCCATATTGCACCTCGCACCATTTTCCTTCGCAGGCAGTGACGCTTATTCCGGTGGCATTAAAGGCCAACTCGCCGATTTCGGCATTGCTGGTGCCCGGACCTGATCGCACGAAAAGCGTATCGTCAGTTGCAATGCCCTTCACCGACCATTCGCCGGTTTGAACAGGGCAACTGCCCCTATCGGGTGCCGCAGCCAGCACGGGGTCTGGCGCAGGGTCTGGCTGCGGCACAGGGATAGGTTCCGGCACCATTGCAAGGGCGGCAATCCGGTTTGTGGCCTCGACCGAATAGCGGCCCTGCGGAAACCCCAACAGATAGGTGCGAAATCCGGCTTCAGTGTTTTTGGCCAGCGTATCCGCCCAAAAATCGGTTTCCGCGATATCGGCCACCACGGCGCGGGCGTCAGCGGCGCGGGGGTGATCGGGATAGCGGCGAATGAAATCCTCTATCGCGGCCCGGTCGCCCGATTTCAGCGCCGCCAGATAGATCAGCAACGGATCATCCGCAGGGGCAGGGGCAGGATCGGCGGATGCGGTGGTGGTCGTCGCGGCCATAACCGGAGCAGGTGCTGTGCCCGCCACCAGATAGATATCCTGATCGGGCAATTGCATCTGCTCTATCGGCACCTGCTTGCCGTTGGTGGCGGTTTTCACTTTGGCGCGCACCGAGCGGAACATCCGCCCCACTTCCAGCCCCGGCTGATCCAGCACTTCAAGCAGCGCCGAGGTATAGGGGCTGTGGCTGCCGTCGCCATCATCGGCGGTGTTGCCCGCTTCGGCGGCGAAGGACACCACCAGCCCGGTTTCGCCCTCGACCGACACCGAGGCCAAGCCCCGGCTGTCGCCGCGCGTGCCGTTCGAGCGCACCATCGTGGTGGCAAACGGGTTGTTGCGGCAGGCATCCAGCATCACCATGCCCAATTGTCTGGCAGACCGCACTGCCTGCAACATCTGATCCAGCGTGATGGTTTCAAACTGTGCGGTGGCCTCGGACTTCATTTCAGCATCAATCGGGATCAGATAGTTTTTGCCCTGCATTTCAATGGCATGGCCCGCATAAAACACAATCGCCAGATCGGCGTTCAACGCTTTTTCGCTGAACGCGCCCAAGGCCACGCGAAACGCCTGACCCGACAGATCTTCATAAAGCGCCACCTCAAACCCGATAGAGGTCAGCTTTTCCGCCACCGCGCGCGCGTCATTCACCGGATTTGCCAAGGGTGTTGAGTTTTTATAGCTGGCATTCCCGATCACCAGCGCCACTTTGTCCTGGGCATGGGCGGGCAGGGTGAACAAGACCAACGCGATCATAAGGCGGATCAGAGACATGGCGTTATTCCTTATATCTGGCGCGGATGACTGGGCCACCAAATCCGTGCAAAAGCAAGAGTGTCGCGCAGCCCATATCAGCCTTCCGTAAACAGGCCGATGCGGCCGTATTGGCAGGTGGTGTCGGCAGTGGCCGCCAGAACATCGGCCATGGCAGGCACCGTTTTGCCATTTGACTCACGCAATAAATCTTGCAGTCCCAAAGGCGGTCTGGCGCACCAGAGGGTGATCAACTGATCTTCCCCGGTCGGCGGCGTTACCGCAAATTGCAGGGTCAGGGCATCTGTCACGGCCTTTCCCTCGTCAAAGCCCGGCGGATACAGCGGGTATTGCACTGATCCGTCGCTGGCGACGTTGAACAAGGTGACGAAAGGCAGATCGGGGCTGGGGGCGCGGAAATCAAAACCCACCTTGGTGCCAACGATTTGACGGGCGGCAGATTGCTGTGCGCCAATTTCGACCGGGGGCAAGTTTGCCGCTTTGGCCGCGTTCAGATCAATCAGAAAGGCCGCGCGGGCAATCTGCGGCGCGGCGTCAGTTGTGATCGTGGTGATGCGGTCGCCCTGGCCGGAATACACATCCCAGCCCACCGATACCGCCTGAAACATCAGCGCCTGACCACTGGTCACAACCCGGCAGCCTGCGCAGTTGGCCGGATCAATTCCCGGAGGCGGCGCCCCGACAATGCGGATTGGCAGGGCCGTCTGATCGGCCTGAGGCGCGGCTTCGATCACCAGCCCGCGCGACAGGCTTAACATCACCGACGGATCGCCGCGCGGGACGAATTTCGGCTGCTGGTTTTGCTCCATGTGGGTGAACACCCGGTCGCCGATAAACGACGACAGTTCCAGCCGTGTGATCGCGCCATCGCTGTTCTGATCAGCCTCGCCGCCAATCGCCTTGGCAAAGAACCACGACAGCGCGCCATGCGGTTGGCCATCAAACGCGGTTTCGGTGACCAGCAAATCTTCGGTCGCGGTGGCCAGAATTTGCGTCACATTCGCCAGTCCCGGCGCATCGGTGTCGCCTGCACCCGAAGGGGCCTCGGTGGGCAGCGGATCAAGCGGAATGTCCCACACTCCGCCCGATCGGCTGAGGCCCGTGGCATTGGCGTTGATGGATCGTTCAAGCCCCGCCGAATGGCAGCTGTCCATCACCCAGATGATCTGAAACTGTGGTGCGGATTCCAGCATTGCGCGCAACTGATCATCGTTCAGACGCCCGACACGTGGATTTGTGGGATCGAAATCAGAAAACATCAGGGTTTCGTCCATGCCATCCGCCTCGTCTATCGGGGCCGATGTCTCTCGCTCTTGGCCGCCATGGCCTGCGTAGGTCACAAAGATCGTATCGCCCACCGCGGCCTGCGATGTCACATCGCGCCATGCCGCCTCAAAAGCCGCCAAAGTGGCATTCTGATCCAGCAAAACCCGGCTGTCGGGCAGATCGACGTCTTCGCTGCGCAGCGCATCGCGGATCACCGACGCATCATTCACCGCCCCCTGCAGATCGAAATGGCCGGATTTGGGGTTGTCAGGATCGAAGGGCACGAAATTCATATAATCGTCGATGCCCACCACAATCCCCCAATCGCGCGCCTGTGAAGGCAAGGCGGCACAGGCGATCATGGCGGCGAAAAGGGCGGGTTTAATAGTCAAATGACACCTCGACCCGGCGCGCAATGGTGCGGAATTCTTCGATGGAATAGACCCCGGCATCCACCACGTTTGGCGGTTCAAATTCGCCGCGCCCTTCAACGGTGATGCCCGTTTGCCCCCCCTCACTGACCAGGAACGCCGCCAGACTTTCGGCGCGGCGCAGGGACAGATCAAGGTTGTAATCGGCGTTTCCGACATCATCCGTGTGGCCGATGATATTGATTTCACGCACATAATTGGCTTTCAGGAACTCTGACAACCGCAGCGCCTCGCGCACCCCGTCTGCATCCAGCTGGTCGCTGTCAAAATCAAACCGAATGGGCAGGAACACAGTATTAACCAAAGCTGCCGCCGCTGTCACAACGTTATATTCGGGGTCGACATAGGCCGGATCAGCGGTGGCGGTGGCCCCGCCTTCGGGCACTTTTTCAATCACCAGCCCGCGCGTGACCATGCCCATCACGCCGGTGGCTTTGCCGCCACGAGAGATGGTGGTGTTCATGCTGCCCGCCAGCATCATGTTTTCTTGCGCCAGCTGCGCCAATCGTGTCGCCACTGGCACCAGTTGTTCCGATTGCACGGTCAGGCCGGGATCACCCAGGGTGTCCAGCGCGGCGTTATAAAGTTTCGCCGCCTCATCGCGTTGGCCGCGCGCGGCGGCAATATCACCGCGCACCGCCTGCACCGCCCAATGCATGCCGGGGGCTTGCAGCACGATGGCTTCGGCTCCGTCGATATCGCCTGTCGCATGTGCGGCTTGGGCTGCGCGCGCCACCACCGCCGAGGTTTGGCTGCGCGCACCGGTGACAGTTGCGGCCGGACAATCAGGGCTGGCTTGAACCGCCGCCCAAGCTGTGATGACCGTTGGCACATCCCCGGCAGTGAAGCTGTTGGTCAAAGCGGCAATCGCACCGTCGCAGGCGGTTTGGGCGGATGCAGGGCCGGCCAAAGCGATCATGCAAGCCGCAACGGCGAAGGATTTGAACATGGCGATCCCCTATGGCGCGACGTTAAAGGTGACGGCGTTGGTGGCCGATGTGCCGTTGTCGCGTTCCACTTGGGCGGACCGCTCTATCACCAGACCGCGGGACAATGGCTGGAACCGGTCATTGGCATAGTCCATTGCCTGTTGGCCGGAAATCCGCGCGTCGCCCAAACCGCCTTCGCGGCAATAGGCCACCATGGTTTCGCCCTTGCCCGTGGTATCAAACCGCAACTGAAATCCCGAACCGGGGTAGGGGATGCGCCGAACCTCGCCGGGGTTCAGAAAGGCCGGGCCGATCACTTCGGGCGGCAGTTCTTCGACCGTCTTGGTTTCCTCGACATAAAGCACCTGCAGCTCGCAGGCGCGGTTGGCGCGAACGTCAAATTCCAGCAAGTCGTTCACCCGCACGTCGACATATGGCACCGACAATTCAAGGATCAGCGGATCGTCATTATAGGCTTCGGCCTGATAGGCGGGCAGGCTGCCTTCGGCGGGTGGCGCATAAGGAACGGCCTGTTGTTCGGTTTGATATTGTAACGCGGCAACCGCCTGATCGTCATAGCCGCCCGCTGTTTGCGGCACATAGGCCTGCACATAGGGCTGATAGGGGCGATAGTCGGTCAGTCGGGGCAACAGGTCGGCATAGACATCCTCTATCTCGGACCGGGTGACGAACAGACCTGAATCCGCGCGTTCAATCCACTGATCGACCGTTTGCATCAGAACCGGATCGCCCATCGTGCGCATGCGGTCGCGGAAGTCTGCTTCCGACAAAAAGAATGTCCGCGCCACGGCATCGAGATCAAGATTGTCGAACTGCAGGTCCGACAGGTACGTCACAATCTCACCGCCGCCTGCCGCCATTGGGGCCTGCAGGCTGACGGCGATGCCTGCCGCCGACGGCTGCACCACGCCCAGTTCTTCCAATGCCGCGCGGAACGTGTCGCTGTCCTCACGGAAGACGGTTTCCAGCAGATCGGGGGCCGCGTACATTTCCAGCAAAATCTCGCGCTGATCGCGGCTGAGAGAATTCGTGCTTTCGATAAACGGGCGCAGCTCATCGGTTTTGCGGATGACGCCGTTTTCGTGGCAATCAAAACACGACCGGGCATTGACGATCTCGACACCTTTGCCGACGGGCTTGTTGCGATACGACACGATAGAGGCGGGGCCGACCTGCAGGCGGATGCCCTTGGAGGTGGACAGATAATAACCCTGCAAGCCGTTGTCCAAACTGAAGATCATCTCGCCGCCGTCATGTTCAAACGGTTCGGTGCCTGACGGCAAAGGATAAGCCTCAAGTGGGCCATCGGGATGCAGCAGCAGCGATTGCACGCCGTCGCTGTTGGCGAAATCGTAGGATTTCCAGTAATAGCCACCGCGCCCCAGATCGTGGCGTTCGATCATCCGGTTGTGATCCGAAACGCCGGAACTGCTTTCGGTGAAGCCCGCGCGCACGACGTTGCGGTCGTAAATCTCGGCGTTCACATCAACGCCCATCCGTGCCTCAAGATCTTTGATATCGGCAGGCAAGCGCAGCAGCATATCATAATATGGCGCTTCTGATCCGTGATGGGTGAACCAGCTGGCCCCCAGGATCGGCACAGGCGTGGCGGTGGCATCGGCGATGACTGCCAGCAGGCTGTTGGACGCGGGGTCAATTGCATAGGGATAAATCTTGGCAAGATCAGCCCAGGCGGCCTCACTGAACCCTGCCTCAGCCGCGCCATCGGTGTAAATCCCTGTGGTCAGCGCCTGCCAATCCTGATCGGACCAGCCATAGTCACGGATATCAATGCGCACCAGCGCGCCATCGGTGCCCGCAACCGGGCTGACGGGCACCAGACGCGGGCCACGGCTGACCGAGTTCACAAATTTGTTCAGGCCCGCGTGCAGATACTGCATCGGGTTCAGCATTTTGCCCTGCATCATGCAATCAACTTGCGGCAGCGGCGTGTCGGCAAAGCTGAAAAATCGCATGTA
The DNA here is from genome assembly GCA_043766915.1 of Cypionkella sp. Classification (GTDB taxonomy): domain Bacteria; phylum Pseudomonadota; class Alphaproteobacteria; order Rhodobacterales; family Rhodobacteraceae; genus JANNAT01. Next base: position 10,474 of record JAYUHO010000282.1, on the reverse strand, counting down.
AACGCGGTCACGTTCATCTATCGACTGCAGGTCTGACACGGCGGCAAGGCTAAGCTGGGTGAAATCCCCGCCAACAAAGCGCGGCAGGGTGATTTCGGCTGCAAGCGGCGGGGCCGCGGGCACAGGGGCTGCTTCAACAGAGGCTTCAACCACGGGATCGGCGGCCAGCACAGGGACCGCTTTCGGCACCTCGCCCAAAGCCACGATCCACGCCCTGATGGCGTCCAGCTCTGCCGGGGTCAGTTTGGTGCCCAAAGGCATCCGGTTCAGTGCTATTGACGAATAGAGAGGCGATTTATCAGCATCGCCGGGGATTACCGCTGTCGGATCCATCGCCAGATCGCCGATATCATGCATCGGAAAGGTGCGGTCATTGCGCTGACCGGGGCCGTGGCAACTGCGGCAGCTTTTGTCCAGGACGGCATCGGCAGCAGCTTCGATTTCGCGCGACACGCCTGCAGGGGCGGTTGCCGCGACAGTTTCTATAACGTCAGGTGCTGGTTTCGGCACCTCGGCCACAACAGCGGCGGCGGGTGGCTCGCACGCTGCAGCCACAACCTTCATCAGGTTTTCCGACCCCGTCGCCTTGCCGATTTCTTTTGCATCAATCACCGGTGCGGTTTCGGCCACCTCCACGGCGGGCACGTCAACCTGCGCAGTCGCGTCCACCGGGGCCGCTTTGGCCGCAGGTGTGGCGTCAGTCAGAATCAGCGGCGGCTGCGGTAGGGCGGCCAGATCAACCGGCGCGTTGGTCAGATAGGCATAAAGGGCGGCGCGATCTTCAAGACCAAGTTTGCCCGACAGCATCGACACCCGGCGCATGGACCCCGCCGCCAAAGGTTTGCCGTTCAGTTTCAACCCCTTGCCCATGGTGCCCACGATAAACGCTTCGGGGCCGAATTTCTCGAGACGCGCCTTGGTGATATCGGGGGCATAATCGCCAAAGAACCCCATATAGCCGGAATAGGCATTGCTCAGGTCCATATCAAAACCGGACCGGGGCGTGTGGCATTCGCCGCAATGGCCCAACGCCTCGGCCAGGTACTGCCCCCGCGCGATTTGTGGATCGGCAGACATCGTCAGTACGGCGCGGTCGGTGTTCATCAATAACAACGCGCTGTCGCCGAACAGATTAACCTCGTGTTCGCGTGACACCGCATCACTTTGCGGCAGTGTTTTCAGATAGGCAAACAGATCCAGCGCATCTTCGGGCTTCATCCGGGCATAGGCGGCATATGGAAAGAAATTGCCGTAATAGGCGTCCCCCTCGGGCGACACCCCGCGCATCAGGGCGTTCAGGAATTGGTCATTGGTCCAGGCGCCAATCCCCGCCACAGGATCAGCCGTGATGTTGGGCGCATAAATCTTGCCCAGCCGGTTTTCAAACACCCGGCCCCCGGCAAGCAGCATCATGTCATCTTCAACCGAATGACAGGTCGCACATCCGGCGGCGTCATAGACCTGTTCGCCCCGCCCTGCGTCAGCGGCGTAACTGTCCAGCGTGCCGCCCTCGAACAACGCGTTTTCTGCCAGCGCAGAGCCAGCGGCAAAGGTGGCGATAAGGGCAGCGGGGCACCACAAAGACATTTTCCGATCCATCACATCCTCCTGTAACCCCGTGCGGAGCTATCTGAATTCAAATCGTTCAAAATGAACAGAACGCGGAGATTTCCCCGCAGCTTTCAACCCCTTTTGCAGCGCCACCCGCAGGGGTGGGGGGCCGCAGAACCACAGACTTGCCTTTGTCAGGTTAAACGGTGCCAAAGCGACCAGTTTAGTGGCGTCAAACCGCCCGTCCGTTTCACTTTTGTGAACCACATAGGTAAATCCCGCCATCCGGTCGGCGGCAGCGGCCAGCCGGTCCATCCCCACCGCTTCGGCATCGTTGCGCACGCAATAGATCAGCTGGATCTGGTCCTGGGTGTCGGCGGTCAAACTGTCAGCCCAGGCCAGAAACGGTGTCACGCCAATGCCCGCAGCCACCCAAACCTGAGTCGCCCCGCCCCGGCGATAGTCAAACCGGCCATAGCCGCCTTCAACCCGCGCATGCACGCCTTCAGTCAAACTGTCGCGCAGATGTTTGGTGAAATCGCCCAACCCCCGGATCGAAAACTGAATGCCGCCATTGGGATTGATCTGCGACACGGTGAAGGGGTGGGTTTCGCGCAACCCCTTGGCGGCAAAAGACACAAAGGCAAAGCTGCCCGGTTTGGGCCTTATCCCGCGCCCCTTGGGTTCAAGATCAACAATCGTGGCGGCGGCGTGTCTGGTGATCTTGGCCACGCGGTAGCCCTTGGTGCGCAGCCACGGGGCCAACTGGGCATAGATAAAGCTGATCAGACCAATTGCGGCCATGCTGTTCAGATGGCTGGCCAACAGTGTGTTGTTGTCAAAAGGCGCTTTAACGAAAAACTGATGAAACGCGATGCCCGCAAACACCAGCCCCAACAGCCGGTGCGACCAGCGCCAAACACCATAGGGAATTTCAAACTTCAGCTTTGGAATACGTTTGAAAAAACTGATCAGCACCAGCACCAGCAATGTATAAAACGAAATCTGCGCCACTTGAATCGACAGCGCACTCAGCGATTGCATCACCTGCTTGCCCGGCGTGCTGATCTTGATCTGCTGGTGCAGAAAAGCACAGCCCAAAGCCGTGATCCCCATCCATTTATGGGCAAAATAGACCTGATCCAAGCCGCCAAACATCCCGTCCAGACCCGGCAGGCGGGTGGACAACAGCAGGTTCAGCGCCATCAGCGAAAATGCGGTTGCCCCCAATGCGATCACCGGAAACGTGGTGCCGGAAAGATGACCGGTGGCGAAAAACGCCAATGATACCGGCACCAGAACCCCGACAATCAAGACAATGACTTTCCCAATCACGAAACTGCTTCCCAATAAGCGCGCAAAATTGACTCAAATCGCGAGGTTATAGTGGAAGTGTTAACCACCGATGCCAGAAAGGCGAGGGTTTTTTTTCCGGCTGTTTCTTCGGGAACAGGCTTGGCGGGGTCGATCAAAGGGGGGGGGCTGGCGCGCGTCTTACCCCCGCCGTGGCGTCACAGCGGGGGCATCGTTGATGGGGGCTGCGCCGTTTAGGGCGGTTCAGGTTTGTCTGGACTCGGAATTCGCTGCCTCTCGCTGTGCTCGACGGCGATTTGCGATGGCGTTGTTTCCATCAAAACCTGAACCGCTTTAATCAGCTTCTTCTGCGCCACCCGCATCTTTTGCGATTTCCACCGTCAGCGGGGTGAAACCTGCAGCCGCCAGTGTGACGGAAAAGGTCTTGGCGGCCTGGCTGCTGGTGTAAATGCCGTTCGGATTGGCCCGAAAATGGCCCGCTATTTTACCGTCGTCAAAATGCAGCCGCGCCTCACCACCCGCTGGCACCTCAAACCCGTCCAGCGCGCGATAGGTGGCTTCGACTTTGCCGGTGTCATTGTCGGTGATCGAATAGTAAATCTGCCATCCCGTCAGCGGAGCCGCCCCCGGATTTGTGACCAACAGTTCCAGATGATCGGGCGCATCGGCTGTGGCGGCAGGATCATAGTTATCTTCAACCAGCGCCTCTTTTATCGCAAACGGCGCGTCAGCCCCGGTTGCCGCGATTGTATTTGGCGCAAACGTCGCCTCGGCATCGGCCAGATCATTCTGACCGTCGCCATCGGTGTCGGCGGCGGCGGGGTCTGTGCCCAGCAAAACCTCGGCAGTGTCGGGCACGCCATCGCCATCGGTGTCAGTATCTTGCGCCATCAGCGGGGCCGACAGGCCAACGCCAAGCACCGAGGCCAGCGCAAGGATGAAGATATCTCTGGTCAGTTTCATGTCATATACTCCTTTTAAGATCAGACGGTTGCAAGCCGGATTGGATGGATGGGCAGGGCCAGAACCAAAACCGTCAGCCCCAGAACAGTCAGGTAAATCCAGATCAGATCGGCGGTTTTTTCGACGATAATCGGGCCAAGTGGTTGACCTGCGTAAGTGGCCTTGATGCCCAGAACGGCAAAGCTGAACCGTTCAAAATGCTTGGTGATCGACGCCTGTTCGATACCATCCCGGATCGTCTCAAACGTGGCATAGCCTTGCATAATGCTGATCTGATCCGGCTTGGCGATGTGCAATTGCTTGAACACGCCGCCCGCCACCTGATTGTCAGGATCCAGCGTGTCACCGATCTGCGGCGCGATCAGCACCAGCGTCAGCCAGATGGCAAAGGCCAGCAGCAGGGCATGCACGGGGCGGCGCATATGCAGTGCCAGACCAAAGGCCAGCAGAAAAAAGCACGTTGTATAGGCAACGGCCACGCCCCAGACAATAGCGATGCGCCCCAGATCATTGGCCGTCAGCCCGACCCCCGAGGCAAAATGCAGCGTGACCGCCAGCACGATCAGAACCACCCCCAACCCCGCTGCCAGCAGGGCAATGCCAGCGCAGGCTTTGCCCGCAACAAACTGCCAGCTGTGCAGCGGGCGCGTCATCATAAGGGCCAAGGTTTGGCGGCCCCGTTCCGAAGACGCCGCGCGATAGCCGATCAGAATGGCAATGACGGCCCCGATGATCTCGATCTGCTCAACCGCGCCGCGCAACAGGCGCAGGGGGTAAAGTTCGGGAGCCGCGATTGCATTGGCTTTCTTTCCCAGCGCCAGCAGCGATGCTTTGGCCGCGTCATAGGTGGCCAGATCGGTGCGCAGCGCAATCGCGCCTGTGATCAGTGCTGTCAGTGCTGCCAGTGCCAGAAACGCCGTAACGATCAGAACAAAGCGGTCGCGCAGCGCATCGCGGATGTCCTTGGCGGCGATGGTGCGAATGGGCGTGAAATTTCGCGGGGCGTCAGACATCATACTCTCCTTGCGCCATCGGAATTGCGGTCAAGGCCCGTGCGGTAAATAACAGCGCCCCAAGTGTCGCCAGACCCAACACACCCATCGGAGGAATAAAGGCAGGCGAGATGATGCCCGCAGGCAAAAGATCAAGCAGGTTGGCGGCGGCGAATTTATAGGCGTCAGCCAGTGAAATTGATCCCAGGACCTGCCCCATCAGGTGAAAGAAAGCCGTGTCCGGCGGGGCGGCAAGGGCCGAGATGGGGTTGATGGCGGCGGTCGGGTTCAGGTTTTGCGTCAGCTGCGGCGCGATAAACGTCGCGGTCAGCCAAATTGTGACGGGTATCAGCAACCCCACGCTTTCAGAGCGCACCATCGCCCCGGCTGCCAGTGCAATCAACCCGAAGATCATCACATAAAGACCTGATACGGCAAAGAAACCACCAAGTTGAAGCCATTCCACCGATGTCACCGATACTGCCGGAAGGGCGACAAAAGTCAGTATGGAAACGACCGCCGCCACTGTCGTTAATCCCGCGATCATCACCGCCAGAGCCGCGATTTTGCCTGCAACATAAGCGTGGCGCGGCAGAGGTCTGATCCCGATCAGCGCCAGCACCCCCGCTTTGCGGTCCAGCGCGATCAACCGGTTGCCGATCACAATCGCCGCCAGCGCCCCGATCAGCGAAACATACACCGCCATATTCCGCATCAGCGACAACGGCGAGATCGCCAGCACCGGATTTGACGGCACCGGCTGACCCGAGTCTGCCAGAAACGCCGCCGCATCCAGATAAATCCGGTTGACAGTGGCGGTGGCCTGCCAGCCCAGCCAGGCCGATATCAGCACCAATACGACAAACATCACGGCCAGCAGGCCAACGGTGCGTTCGCGCATCACCAGTCGCGCCGATTGGCTGGCAACCAGCCGGGCAGGCGATGGCGCGCTCATGTCTTCGCCGCCAAACGGCCCAGCGGCGTGACCGACAGATACAACGCCTCCAGCGCTGCATCATCGCCATAGCGGGCGGTGACCGCGTCAATCCGGTCATGAAACACCAGCTTGCCATGATTTAACACGCCAATGCTGGTACAGGTTTTGGCAATCTCAGAGATCAGATGAGTGTTCATAAAGATTGTCATGCCAAATTCGCTGTTCAACCTCAGGATCAGATCGCGCAGCAGTTTGATGCCCATCGGATCAAGCCCCGAAGTGGGCTCGTCCAGAAACAGCACCTCGGGCTGGTGCAGAATGGCTTGGGCCAAACCGATGCGCTGGCGCATGCCTTTGGAAAATCCAGCCAACCGTTTGTTGGCAAGATCGGGCGCGTCCAGCACGTCCAGCACCTGCGCAATCCGCTGCTTTGGGTTTGCCACACCGGAAAGACGCGCAAAGAACAACAGGTTCTCATAGGCCGTCAGGGTGTCATAAAGTCGCACATTTTCAGGTACATACCCAATGCAGCGGCGCACTGCCAACGGATCGGCGCAAATGTCATGCCCCGCCACGGTTGCGGTGCCCGAGGTGGGTTTCGCCAAAGTGGTCAGCATCTGCACCGTGGTGGTTTTGCCAGCCCCATTATGGCCGAGAAAGCCGAAAATCTGCCCTTTGGCGATGTCAAAGCTTAGCGCGTCGACGGCCGTTATGCCGTCGAACACTTGCGTCAGGCGGTTCAGGGACAGGATCGGTTGGGGCATGGCGCGTCCTTGGATGAGCAATAAAGAAAGTGGTTTGCCACTGAACCTTGGCGCGGCAAGGCTGCAAGGGCCTGTCGCAGGGGTTACATATCTGTAAGGGTGGCAGGTCTTGCGGCCCCCGTCAGCGCTTGCGGCTAGGGGGACAGCGCTTTGGCCGCCTGCGGGTGGCGAAGGGCGATCAGCAGCAGCAAGGCGACGGCGCTGAACGCAGCCCCCGTCAGGAATGTGGCGGGCGCGCCAAAGCCATCCCAAAGCAGCCCCGCAATCACACTGGCCGCAAGCAACGCCAGCCCGCTGACAAGGTTGAAAAACCCATAAGCCGTGCCACGCAGATCGGGCGGGGCTGTATCGGCGACCATCACCGCCAGCAAGCCTTGGGTGATGCCCATATGCAGCCCCCAGACGGCAACGCCCGCCAAAACCACCGCAGGATGCGGGCTGAGGGCCAATATCAGGTCCGCGACAATCAACAACGCCATGCCCCCGATCAACAGGCTGCGGTGGCTGACCCGATCCGACAGCCGCCCAAACGGATAAGCCGACAGCGCATAGACCACATTCATTGCCACCATCACCAGCGGCACCAAGGCCAGCGGAATGCCGCCCTGGGCTGCGCGCAGAACCAAAAACGCCTCGCTGAACCGTGCAAGCGTAAAGATCGCGCCGACGATCACCACCTGCCAATAGGCGCGCGACAACCGTTTCAGGTTGGCTCGGCTGATCGGACTTTTCTTTATAATTTCAACAGTCTGCGGAGGTTCCTTAATGCCAAATGCCAGCAATAAAACGGCCATCACTCCGGGAATCACTGCCACCCAGAACACCGCCTGAAAATCATTGGCCCATAGCAACATCAACCCCACGGCAATCAGCGGTCCGGCAAAGGCCCCCACCGTATCCAGCGACTGGCGCAGACCAAAAGCGGCACCGCGCACTTCGGGTGGGGCAAGATCGGCCACCAACGCGTCGCGGGGCGCACCGCGAATGCCTTTGCCAACCCGGTCGATCATGCGCGCAGCCATCACGACGCCCACAGTCGGTGCCAGCGCAAACATCGGTTTGGTGGCCGCCCCCAATCCATAGCCGAGCAAGGCCAGCCCCTTGCGCCGCCCCACCCAATCGCTGATCACGCCGGAAAAAACCTTGGTGATCAACGCAGTGGCTTCGGCCACACCGTCGATCAAGCCGATCATCAGCGCCGACGCGCCAAGGCTGGTGGCCAAAAACAGCGGCAACAGACTGTGGATCATTTCCGATGAGATATCCATCAGCAGGCTGACAAAGCCCAGGATCCAGATTCCGGTTGGAATTTTGGTAAGTGCTGGCTTCGACATGCGGCATGCCCCGACTGATCTGGCTGTTGAGCGTTGTTGCCCGTCTGGTGGCCATACCATACGGCCTGCGGCACCGAAGCAATCTGTGATTGCTTTGTGCTGTCTTACAAATCTGTATTGTTGCCGCAAGGCTGACGACGATGCCCCCGGATACCGCTGCCGCCAGCGCCGGATTGCCGGTGTGATTAATTGGATACCGCATCATGATGAGTCAAACCCAAACAAGCCTGACCGAAACCAACAGTCTGCCGTCGCGCCATTCGCGGGCGACGCGACTGCTGCATGCCGGAGTCGCCATTGCGATCATGGTTCAGCTTGGCACCAGTCTTTACATGCAAGGCCCGGATGAGGTCGACCCCGGCGATCTGCTGTTTCAAGTCCACCGCTATTCCGGGCTTGTGGCCGTGGTGCTGGCGCTGGGTCTGTGGCTGACGATCCTGAGCCGGTCGCGGGGCACAGATCTTGGGGCGCTGATCCCTTGGTTTTCGCCCCGGCGTCTGGCGGCGCTGTGGGGTGATCTGAAACACCACGCGGCTGCTTTGGCAAAGCTACGCTTTCCCCCGGCCGATCCGCTGGCGGCGCTGCCCTCTGCGGTGCATGGCTTGGGGCTATTGCTGATCACGGCGATGGCACTGTCGGGCACTGTCTATTTTGGTCAGGTGGCGTTGGGGCTTCATTCGCCAGAGCCTGACGGGATGCTGGCGATGACCATTCATCTGGCATTGGCAAATCTGGTCTGGGTCTATCTGATCGCCCATGCAGGGCTGGCGGTGGTGCATCATCTGTTGCGCGTCCTGAGCCTGTCAACGATGTGGAGCTTCGGCAAATAGCGCCGAGCACAGCTTTGCCCTGTCTGCCGGGCAAAGCTGATCCCTGCAAAACGCAACATTCCTGATCGCAGTCTGTCCTGGTTTGCCCTTGATCTGCGTGAGATTGGGGGCAAACTGTTTTAGGGGCCCGCAACCATCGCCTTGTGAAACAGCAGGCTTACCCGCAGGCCCGGCTGCGCGTCTGACAGGGTCAGGCTGGCCTCGTGCAGATCGGCCACCGCTTTGACCAGACTAAGACCCAGTCCCGACCCCGGTGTCGTGCGGCTTTGTTCAAGACGGTAGAGGCGCCGCAACACCAGATCGCGCGCCTGCGCCGGAATTCCAGGACCGGTGTCAGAGACGGTTGCAAGGATATGGGGTGGGCGCAGATCAAGGTCGCAGGAAATCACGGTGCCGGGGGGGCAGTGACGGATGGCGTTTTCGATCAGATTGGCAAACATCTGGGTCAACAACTCGCGGTCACCCACAATCGGGGCGGGGCCTGCGATCCGACATCTCAGGGTCATCGCGGCATCTTCTGCGACATCCTGATAGATATCGGCCAGATTGGTCAGCAGATCCCCCAGATCAAGCGGCGCAAATTTTTCGCGCCGCGCACCGCCTTCAATCTGGGCAATCCGCAGAAGGGCGGAAAATGTCTCATTGATCGTATCAATTTCCATCTGCGCTGTTGTCAGATCATCGGCCACCGCCTCGCCCCGCGCGGCCTTGTCCGCGGCGGCCTCAATCATGATCCGCAAGCGGTTCAGCGGCGTGCGCAGATCATGGGCCACGTCGGTGCTGACCTGCCGCATTGCCTCAACCACCTCACCCAGCCGGTGCAGGGTTTGGTTGATTGCCCCCGACATCTGATCCAGATCATCCCCGCGCGGCGTCAGGGGCAGACGTGCCGAAAGATCGCCCCTGGCCACCTGCAATAGCGTCGCTTCCGCCTGCGCCAACCGGGTTTGAATGCGATTGGCAATCACCACGCCGCCGCCAATGGCCGCGACCAAAGCAAACAAGGCCGACCAGCCAAATGCGGCCAGCACCGTTTCAGCCAGATCATCCAGATCGGCATTGGTCAGACCGACAACGACCAGATTATCCGACACCATGCCCGCATAGATCCGGTAAGGATAATCGGTTTCAATCCCCAGCGTGGCGGCCTCGACCGTCGACCAGCCCGGCTTGATCCAGACATCGGCGATGTTGCTGGCCAACACCTTGCCCGCCGCGTTTTTCAGCAGATAGATCGTCGATTTGTCCGGGCTAGCGGTGATCCGGGTGGTGACAGTCTCGACCAGGTCTTGTTGGTCAACTTGCAGCCTGATTTGTTCAAGCGAGTTAAAAATCTCGGTCACGCGGGCATCCTGGCGCAGGATTAACTGCTGACGCATCAACGCATAGCCGACCGCACTGGCCACAATCAACGAGGCCAGAATGAACAGCGCCGTACTTAGGGCCAGCCGAAACGAGGTGCGCCGCCACAGATCAGCGGGGCGCATAAAGACTGTACCCGGCGTTTTTGATGGTGTGCAGCAAGGGCACGTCAAACGGCTTGTCAATCTTGGCGCGCAGGCGGCTGATATGGGTTTCCACCACCGATGTTTTCGGATCGAAATGGAAATCCCAAACCCGTTCCAGCAACATGGTGCGCGTCACCACCCGGCCCGCGTTGCGCATCAGAACTTCCAGCAGGGTGAACTCCTTGGGCAACAGATCGATGATCTGCCCACCCCGCCGCGCCACCCGGGCCAGCAGATCCAACTCCAGATCCGCCACCGCCAGAACCGTGCGCACCACCTGC
>JAYUHO010000281.1:0-10763 GCA_043766915.1 Cypionkella sp. | reverse complement strand
TCTCTCGCCGAACAGCGCGAGGATCGACCCCCATGCGCATCGACCGCAGGTGCTCGCGGGCAACGTCTCGTGCCTGATCGACAGTGAATACGCCGTAGGGTCCGATTGTGATGCGGGCAGCGGGTGCGGTGGTGCCTTCAACCCGTCCCTGCACGATGAAGCTGAGTTTACCAGTCGGGTTAACCCTGAGGCCAAAGCCTTTTGGGTCCACACACCAGTGGAACTCATCTTTCGGTCCCGGTTTGATCCGGTCAATGTATCCCTTCGTCAGTTTGACGGCGGCGTGTTTGGGTGTCGGGCTGGGCATGGCAATAACTCCTCATAAGCAGTTCATAAGCAGCAGCGGTAAAGCTGTTCCAAACTGCATAGGGCTTATCGCTCCAGTCAAGCAACTGATTTTGTTATATAATAAAGCAACTTAAAGCATTTTAAAGCAGCGTAAAGTTGGCAGGCCCAAGCTTCGGGAGCAGGGGGTCGGAGGTTCGAATCCTCTCACTCCGACCAACACTTGCACCAGACAATCAGCGTTCGCGCCACGCGTTCAAAATGTAGGCAGCCGTCATCAAATCCAGATGCGCGCCGCCGCCGTTTTTGGCGATGGTGATCTCATCCTCAGATCTGCGGCAAAACGTGCCTGCCGCCATATCGTAAAAATCAGCCCTGATATCGGCTTCGGCGATCACCCTGCGCGCGATGGGGTCTTTCAATTCGCCGATGTGGTGGATGGTGGTGGCGCGGCTGTCGACGAAGAGACTTGCCCGTTGCAGGGCGGCATCATCGACTTCGCGCATATCGGGGCGGTAGGCACCGATCAGATCAAGATGCTGGCCGGGGCGCAACCAGTCGCCTTTGATCAGGGGCTGCAAACTCATCGTGGCGGTGCAGATGATATCGGCATTGCTGACGGCGGTGGCCAAGTCGTTGGTCGCCGTGATTTGCGGCCCCTGCATCGCCTGCGCTGCCGCAGGGCTGCGGTTCCAGACGGTAAAGCGGGCCTTGGGAAACAGGCTGCCATAGGCCTGCACCATGTTGCGCGCCACCGTGCCTGCACCAACCAGCACAATGTTCCGGCTGTCTTTGCGCGCCAGTTTGCTGGCGGCGAGCAGGCTGTCGGCAGCGGTTTTCCATTTTGTGACCAGATGGAAATCAACCAGAGCCTCAAGCACCCCGGTTTTATCATTGAACAAGTTGACCGCCCCGTTAACCGATGGCAGCCCCAGCGCGCCATTGCCGGGGCAGATCATCGCGGCTTTGACCAGCGATCCCAGCCCGTCAATCCAAGCGGCGCGGTTCAAAAGCGTATCTTTGCCGCGATACAGGAACAAATCCTTGATCTCGGCACGGGGAAGGCGATGGCCCGCTTCTATCGCCGACGTCAACCCGGCCCAGGTCAGATGGGCGTCGGCCTCGGGGCCCACGATTTCAATGCTCATAGCCCTGCCTCGGTGTTGGTCAGCAGCCCTTCGGCCACCAGACGGCGCGCCCAGCCTTGCCAGGATTCAAACTGATGTGTGCGCCAGCCGCGCCGGGCGGCGGCGGTGATGTTGTCGGCTTTGTCATCGGTGAACAACAATCGGTCAGGGTCGATGCCGCAATCGGCTTCAACCATTTTAAAAATGCGCGGATCGGGTTTGATCACGCCCATTCGACCCGACACATATTCGCGGTCAAACTCTGACAGAAAATCGAGTTTTCCCCGTGCTTCATCATAGGAATAACTGCCAAAATTGGTCAATGAAAAGACCGGCACGCCTTTGACACGCAGTGCCCGCAACAAAGCAATCGAGCCTTCGATGCGGGGGCTGGCAAGGTCGATCCAGCGATCATACCACAGGCGAATTTCCGGCGCCCAGTCCGGGGTGCGATCCGCCCATTCATAGATGGTTTCGCGAAACAGGGCACCCGCATCGACAAGATCGTTCATGCCGTGCAGATCAACGGCGGCAAACAGCGCCTGCCTGCGGGCTTGCCCGATCACCCGGTCATAAAACGCTTCGGGCTGCCAGCAGGTCAGCACATTACCGATATCAAAGATCACCGCTTGGGGCTGCAACATCCACATCCTTTTTGCGCACCGTTTCGCGCCAAAGCGTATAAAGCCCCGCACCGCAGATCAACGCAATACCTATCCATGCGGTGCTGTCGGGCCATGTGCCGAACACAATCACCCCCCAGAAAATCGCCATCGGCATACCGATGTATTCGAACGGGGCAATCAGCGCCGCCTCGGATGTGCGGTAGGCCTGGCTCATCATCAACCCGCCGATGCCGACAGCCATGCCGGTGGCGATGAATGCCCATAAATCGGGGGTCGCAGGGATCACCCAGGGGCGAAACAGAAACGCTAGTGACGCGTTCGCCGATCCGGCCAAATGGCCGTCGCCCACCCACAGCCCCATAACTGAGGAAACAACGATAAACCCGCATTGCACAAAGAAATTCAGCGTCATCGCACTTTCAGTATCGCGCATGCGCCGGGTCATCATATGGCTGGAGGCATAACAAAACGCCGATATCAGCACCAAAATCGCCGCAGGCTGGATCACGCCCGCACCGGGACGCACCATAACAACGACGCCAAGCAGGCCGACGGCAACCGCAGCCCAACGGCGCGGCCCGACAGATTCGCCCAAAACCACCGCCGACATCAACGTCACCAGAACCGGGGCGATAAACGATGTGGCCACCGCATCGGCCAAAGGCATGGCAGCAAGGCCAAGGAAATAGGTGACGTTGGAAATCATCACAATCGACACGCGAAAGAGATGCTCTTTCCAGCGCTTGGTGGCCAGTTGACGAAACCCGGTGCGGCTGGCCCAGATCACCGCCAGAATGATCGCCATGCTGAGGACGGCCCGGATCAAAATGACCTGATGCAGGGCGTAAGTGTCCGACAATGCCTTGATTGCCAGATCGTTGACCGAAAGGGTGACAGAGCCGCCCAGCGCAAACAGCACACCGGCAAGCGAGGCTTTTTGGATGGGCGAAGATAGGGCGCGCATGAACGAAGCAAAGCCTGATCTGCAACGACAGGTCTATCCTGTGACCGACGCTTTGCGCTTTTGGCACCGCAGGACGCGTTGTTTGCCCCGATGACTGGGCGCAAAGCTGGCCGCGCCCGAATCGACGGGGCTCTTGGGGTGCGACACGTGTCGCGCCCGCCCCGTGGGTGACGAGGGACCGTCGCGCCAGATGGCGCGGCGTAAGCCCGAGGAAGTTCGGGCGCGGTCAGATTTGCTTGGGGCAAATCTGACGAAAAGGTAGGTGTAAATGACTGTTACTACAATTATCCGAGACGCCCATCATATCCCTGCATACCACTCATACCCCCGGTCTGCCCAATAGCTGCCCTTACCGCCGCCAAACGGCGCAAAGCTGTCGGCCAATTCGATGGTATGCACATATTTCGCCATCTTATACCCCAACTGCCGTTCCACGCGCAGCCGCAGCGGCGCGCCATTGGCGACCGGCAGGGCGGCATCGTTCAAGCCATAGGCCAGGATGGTTTGCGGATGATAGGCGTCGATCAGATCGATGCTTTCATAGTAAAACACTTCGCCCGACAGACTGCGTTCAATTGCGTCATAGCAGTGGAACAACGCATAGCGCGCGGTCAGCTTCGGTTTGGCGGCGTTCAGCACCGATGCCAGCGGCACACCCGTCCATTTGGCAATACAGCTCCACCCCTCAACACAATCATGCCGGGTGATCTGGCTGCGCGCGGGCATCGCCTTGATCTGCGCATAGGTCAAATCAAGCGGATTATCGACCAGCCCGGTGATGCGCAGGCGGTAGTTGGCAAACCCGGCGGCAGCAAGATCAACATACTCCGCACCGTCCGGATCAGTTGAGCCATTCGGGCGCTGACCTTGACGGATATCGGCAGAGGTAAACTCGGGCGCAAGCGCATTGCGGTTCAGCCCGCGCTGACTGACCCGCGTCAGGTTTTCCGCGCTGGCAAACATCGCGCGTAGGCTGGAGTCATAGGCGTTGGCCCCATCCAGAATCTTGCACCCCGACAGGGCAAACGCCGTGCCACCCAGCAGCAGTTTGCGACGGTTAAACATGGGGGATCTCCTTTGGTTCAGCGGCGGTGTCATCCGTGCGATACCAGCCAGTGATGATCGACCGGACTTCGTTCAATGGCCCTGCGGCCAAAATCATCAGCATATGCACGGCGAAAAAACCGACCAGTCCAAGCATGATCAGAAAATGGATCGTCCTTGCGGTTTGCCGGCCACCAAAAAGGTCAAGCAACCACGGAGCCGCCGCATTAAATCCCGGTGACAGGGTAAGTCCCGTTGCGATCATAAGCGGCAGCGCCACGAACAAAACCGAGGCATAAGCCAGCTTTTGCAGCACATTATAGCGCGCGGTGTGATGAAACCGCAGCCGGGCATGATCAGCTATATCGCGCGGCAACCCCCGCAGGTCTACAAAAGTGGGGATCAACTGGCGCAGATGGCCGTTCATCGCGGATGCCCCCAGCCAGATCACCAAGGTGATCACCAGCGTCCACGCGAAAAAGAAATGGATCACCCGCCCGGTTGCCAGACTTTGGTTCGACGGGATGGTCAAGACGGCAGGAAACGCACGCAGCTGGCCATCTGACACGCCCAGATACCCGGTTGTGTCAAATTCGGTGCCAAAAATTCGTGTCACCCCTTTCAGGGTGTCGCCATCCTGCACTGCCCCTATTTCCAAAATCGTATTGTCATAATCAAACCCCGACTCCAGACCGATGTTCAGCGTCGGAAACGCGTTGAAAATCTGTAACCCGGTCAGCAACAGAAAGAACAGGCAGATGGCCCATATCCAATGAGTTGCGCGCGTAACCAGTCGCTGGCGATAAATAAGCGGGCCTTTGGGCATGGCGATTTCTCCTGTTGTTCAGGGGATACGCGGGGGACTGAGCGAAAGTTTCAGCAACCAGACAATTGCTTGGGACATCTGCGCAGGTTTCAGTCAACATCAACACAGTGCCAACCCGTGACCGGGGCCAGCCAGTGACCGGGCCGGAAAACCGCCATCAGGCGGCTGTTCCGCCACCCCCAATTGCAATTCCCGCCTCATTTGACTATCTCGGTTCCATCGTTGCGACCAAAGGGGCTCTCACGCATGAACTGGATTTCCAACTACGTCCGCCCCAAGATCAATTCTTTGTTTTCGCGCCGCGAGGTGCCAGAGAATCTTTGGACCAAGTGCAGCGAATGCGGCACCATGTTGTTTCACCGCGAATTGGCGGCGAATCTGAATGTCTGTTCCAATTGCGATCATCACATGGCAATCAGCCCCCGGGATCGGTTCAGCGGGCTGTTCGATACCGGCGTTTTTATCGAAGTGAAGGTGCCCGACGCGGTGGTCGATCCGCTGCATTTCCGCGACCAGAAGAAATATCCCGACCGTCTGAAAGCCGCGCAAAAAGCCACCGGAGAGCGTGAGGCGATGCTGGTGGCCGAGGGCGAGGTTGGCCGCACGCCGATCATCGCCGTGGCGCAGGATTTCAGCTTTATGGCTGGCTCGATGGGCATGTATGTCGGTAACGCCCTGATTGCGGCGGCCGAACGGGCGGTGAAAACCAAGCGTCCGTTGGTGCTGTTTTCGGCGGCGGGGGGCGCGCGGATGCAAGAAGGGATTTTGTCGCTGATGCAAATGCCGCGCACAACTGTGGCCGTGCAGATGCTGAAAGAGGCCAGACTGCCTTATGTTGTCGTGCTGACCCATCCCACCACGGGGGGCGTTACAGCGTCTTATGCCATGTTGGGCGATGTGCAGATCGCCGAACCCAAGGCCTTGATATGCTTTGCGGGCCCTCGTGTGATCGAACAAACCATCCGCGAAAAACTGCCCGAAGGGTTTCAAAGGTCGGAATACCTTCTTGATCACGGCATGCTAGACCGCGTCACCCATCGCAAGGACTTGCGTGAGGAATTGGTAACGATCCTGCGTATGCTGATGAATCAATCGCCCGCGATCAAAGGCGATCTGCCGCCGCCGGGGGTGATGGCCGAGGCCAAAGCGTGAGTGCTGCGCCAACCGGGTCTGACGCCGTTTTGCAGCGGATGATGACGCTGCACCCCAAGGTGATCGATCTGACAATGGGACGGGTGGAACGGCTTCTGGCAGCCCTTGGCCACCCCGAACGTCGCCTGCCACCAGTCATCCACATTGCCGGAACCAACGGCAAAGGCAGCACCCAAGCCATGATCCGCGCAGGGTTGGAGGCGGGCGGCAGTGCCGTTCACGCCTATACTTCTCCGCATCTGGCCCGGTTTCATGAACGTATCCGCCTGGCGGGGACGTTGATTTCAGAGCCGGATTTGACCGCGCTGCTGGATGAATGCGTGCAGGCCAATGGGCCGGATGACATCACTTTTTTTGAGATCACCACCGCAGCGGCGTTTCTGGCCTTTGCGCGGGTGCCAGCCGATTTTGTGTTGCTGGAAGTCGGGCTTGGCGGGCGGCTGGACGCCACTAATGTGGTTGACCGCCCGGCGCTGACCATCATCACTCCGGTGTCGATCGACCATCAGCAATATCTGGGTGACACGTTGGCGGAAATTGCCGGCGAAAAGGCCGGCATCATCAAGCGCGGCGTGCCGGTGATCGTCGGGCCGCAAGAGCCCGAAGGGATGGCGGTGATCGAGGCGCGTGCGCAGCGGCTTGGCGCACCCGTGCTGGCTTTTGGTCAGCACTGGAACGTGGCCGAGGATCGCGGGCGGCTGATTTATCAAGACGAGACCGGGTTGCTTGACCTGCCCTTGCCCAATCTGCCCGGCCCGCATCAGGTACAAAACGCAGGCGCCGCGATTGCGGCCTTGCGGTATCTGGGGCGGGACGAGACGGCTTGCGAAGCGGCAATTACGCGCGCCGAATGGCCCGCACGGATGCAACGGCTGCGCGTGGGCCCCTTGGTTGAGATGGCACCGCAGGTAGAGTTGTGGCTGGACGGCGGGCATAATCCAGCAGGCGCCGTGGGCGTGGCCGCGACTTTGGCACGGATGCCAACGCGACAAACCCATCTGATATGCGGCATGCTGAACACCAAAGATGTGCGCGGTTACATGACCCCGCTTGCGCCCCATGTGGCGCGGCTGCACGCGGTATCGATCCCCGGCGAGGCGAACACGCTGCCTGCGGATGTGACCTGCGCTGCGGCGATTTCGGCGGGTATTTCTGCAGTGACGGCTGGATCGGTTAGCGCGGCTTTGGCAGTGATTGTGGCCACCGCCCCGCAAGCGCGTGTGCTGATTTGTGGGTCTTTGTATCTGGCGGGCGGTGTGTTGCGCGAAAACGGTTAGGGTGTGCCGCATTCAAGGCTCAGTTTGTCTTGGATTGCAGTCAATCTGAAACAGATTGGCTGCAATCCGCTTTAGGGGGCGCTGCCCCCTCGCGCTGTGCGCTCTCCCCCGGAGGTATTTGGACCAAAGTGAAACGCAAATTTTATGTAAATTTTAGCGGGTTGGGGGGATTTTGGCCCACTAGCCAAAGTTCGACTGAAAATCCCTACCCCTGCACCCCATAGCGCGCCATGAACATTGCGACGGCACCGTCGATCACGCGAGCGGTGTCTTTGGGGGTGCAGCAGGGGGCAGCGCCGAAGATCATCCGGTCGTGCAGGTCAGCTTTGCACAGTTGGGTGAATTGATCCGCCGCAAGATCAACATCCTCAATCGCCAATTCACCGCGTTCAATGCCGCAGCGCAGATAGTGCGCCAGCCGCGCGCGGATAAGGAGCGGGCCGGAATGGTAAAACTGGTGCGCGAAGGTCGGGAAGTTTTCGGCTTCTGACACCGCAATGCGAAAAATGCGCTGGCCCAGATCAGACATCATGAAGGCCATGATCTTTTCAGCCGCAAGCCGCAGCACTTGCGCCACGGGCGCGTTCACATCAATCAGCGCCTCGGCCTCGGCGGTTTGGCGGCGGCATTCGCCTGTCGCAATTTCCATGAACAACAGACGCTTATCGGGGAAATAGGCATAAAGCGTGGCTTTGGAAACGCCCGCCTCACGCGCGATATCATCGACCGAGGCGCGCTCAAACCCATCCCGTAGAAACACCGTCCGGGCGCCTTCCAGCACCTGATCGAATTTACGGCCTTTCACGATAAGATGCGGTTTCGCGCCCAAAGAAGTCTCCCCAGCCTGTTGTAGACCGGGGTGGGCCTGTCGGGCAAGGCGTTGTGTCATTGCGTGACAGGACAATCAGGTGTGTCCAATTGTGCAGGATCAACGCAACCTTGGCTGATCGGCGCTGGTGTCTCATCAGGCCAGGTCAGGTTTGGAATTGAAATATCGACCGAAAAGGCCAGCGCAGGCGAAGACAGGACGGTCAGGACAACCAGACAGGCAGTGAAGGCTTTCATATCATTATCCTTATTTTGAACTGACAGGTTCACAATAAATGAACTGATTCGTTAGTTTTGCAATCCCATTCTGAACAGATCAGTTCAGAATGAACTTTTCGCTTTCCATTCACAATCTTCCGGATAAATTAGAATAATTCTAAGATAGGTGCGCAATGATCTGGGGATTTTCCAACCGCAAGCGGTTTTCCGACCTGTCAGAGCAAGAGATTCTGGCGTTGGCCATTTCGTCTGAAGAAGACGACGGGCAAATTTATCGCGGCTATGCCGATCTTTTGCGCGACGACTATCCTGCATCTGCAGCCGTGTTCGATGGGATGGCAGCGGAAGAAGATCAGCATCGCAAACGTTTGATTGATCTGCATATTGCGCGGTTTGGTACGGTTATTCCGCTGATCCGGCGCGAACATGTGGCGGGGTTTTATGCGCGTAATCCGGTCTGGCTGACAAAGAACCTAAGCCTTGAGAAAATTCGCGGTGAAGCGCGCAGCATGGAAGTGCAGGCCTCGTCGTTTTATCTGCAGGCCGCCGCGCACAGCACCGATGCGGCGACCCGAAAGCTGTTGGGCGATCTTGCAGCAGCGGAATCGGGTCATGCCGCCACCGCCGCAGGGCTGGAGGCAACGCATCTGGGCAAAGACGCCCGGGCGGTCGAAGATAAAGGGGCGCAGCGGCAGTTTATCCTGACATGGGTGCAGCCGGGTCTGGCGGGGCTGATGGATGGATCCGTCTCTACGCTGGCGCCTATATTCGCCACGGCCTTTGCGACGCAAAATACCTGGACGACGTTTCTGGTGGGATTGGCAGCGTCGGTCGGTGCGGGCATTTCAATGGGCTTCACCGAAGCTGCGCATGACGATGGCGTGCTGTCGGGCCGTGGCAGCCCCTACAAACGCGGGGTGGCCAGTGGCGTGATGACGATGTTGGGCGGGCTTGGCCACGCCCTGCCCTATCTGATCCCGGATTTCTGGACAGCCACCAGCGTGGCGATGGTGGTGGTCTTTGTCGAGTTGTGGGCGATTGCCTGGATACAGAACAAGTTCATGCAAACCCCGTTCCTGCGCGCGGCGTTGCAGGTTGTGTTGGGCGGCGCGTTGGTTTTTGCCGCAGGTGTTTTGATTGGCGGCGGTTAAGCGCCGCTTGGGTTGTGGCCTTACGCGCTAAGGGTGTTTGGGGCAAATTGACAGCCAAGCCTTGAACAAGCCCGTTCAGCGTGAAAGTCTGGCGGTATGTTACCAATCCTTTTGAAAACCCTGCCCTTCTTTGCGGTGATCGGCCTTGGCTTTGTTGCAGGCCGCACACGGTTTTTCTCACAGGATGCCACGGCATATCTGACCAAGTTTGTGTTTTACTTTGCCCTCTCGGCGATGCTGTTCGGCTTTGCCGCCAATCTTGATCTTGGGGCGGTATTTTCATGGGGGTTTGTCGCGGCCTATCTGGTGGGCAGCGGGTTGGTTTGGGCGCTGGTTCTTGGGGCCGCAAGATTGCGCGGCGCGGGCCTGCAAGAGGCGGTGTTCGAGGCGCAGACCGGAGTCATCGGCAATGTCGGGTTTCTGGGCATTCCGATGTTGTCATTGCTGATGGGTCAGGCGGCTGTTGGGCCGGTGCTGTTGGTCTTATCGCTTGACCTGATCGTGTTTTCGTCGGTGTTGACGATTGTCATCACTGTGGTGCGGGGCGGGGCGGTGACGGCGGGCATTTTCCGCTTGCTGGCAGTCGGGCTTTTGAAAAACCCCATGATCGTTTCGATGGTACTGGGGCTGCTGTGGGGCGCATCGGGGTGGTCTTTGCCAGTGCCCGTGGCCGAGTTTCTGACGCTGCTGGGCGCTGCGGCAACACCCTGCGCGTTGTTCGCCATCGGCGCGTCTCTGGCCGGGCGGCGGGCTGAACGGGTTGGCGTGGCGGTTTGGCTATCATTCGCCAAACTGGTGCTGCATCCTGCCGCCGTAGCGGTTGCAGCCTTGTGGATCTTTACGGTTGAGCGGTATGCGGCAGGGGTGATGATCGCTGCAGCGTCACTGCCTGTGGCGGGCAATGTGTTCATTCTGGCGCAGCACTATGGGGTGGCCCCGCAACGGGTGTCTGCGGCGATTTTAATTTCAACAATCATCAGCGTGGGCAGTGTTACGGCTGTGATTGCTTTGGTGGGGGGCGTATGAAAACCATATCGGAAAATCGGGCCTTTGGCGGGGTGCAGGGCGTTTACAGCCATGTGTCAGCCGTCACAGGATGTGAAATGACCTTTGGATTGTTCCTGCCGGTCGAGGCCGAAACCGGGCCGGTGCCGGTGCTGTGGTATCTGTCGGGCCTGACCTGTACCCACGAAAACGCCATGGTCAAAGCCGGAGCGCAGCGTTGGGCGGCTGAAGTTGGGATTGCTTTGGTGTTCCCCGATAC
>JAYUHO010000280.1:0-10770 GCA_043766915.1 Cypionkella sp. | reverse complement strand
AACAAATCCGCGCCATCGGCCTGCGCCTTGGTCAGCGCATCAAAGGCCAAAGAGGCCGGATCGCTGCCGTCAGGTGCGGTCAGAACGGGCACACCGGCGCGATTGCCCCAGACCTGCAACTGTTCCACCGCCGCTGCGCGAAACGTATCGCCCGCCGCAATCACCACCGATTTGCCCGCCGCTTTGAACTGGCTGGCCAGCTTGCCAATGGTTGTGGTCTTGCCCGACCCGTTGACCCCCACCACCAGCACCACCTGCGGCTTTTGCGGATAAAGCGGCAAAGGCCGCGCGACGGGGCCAAGGATACGGGCAATTTCCGCCGCCAAAGCACTGCGCAATTCCGGGGTTGAGATGCGCTTGCCAAACCGCCCCTCGGCGATGTTCGCCGTCACCCGAACGGCGGTTTGCACCCCCATATCGGCCTGAATAAGCACCTCTTCCAGACTTTCCAGCATGGCGTCGTCAAGAATACGGCGCGGCTCATCGGTGCGGCCCAGAAGGCGCCCCAAAAGGCCGGGTTTTTCGGCGTCAACGGTGGTTTGGGCGGGGGCATCCGGCGCGATTGTCTTGGGGGTTTCAAGACCGGCGGGCGCGTCGGCCACCAATGCCTCAAGCCCGTCGCCGATTTTGTCGGACGAGCGGAACATCTTGTCGCGCAGTTTCTTAAAGAACGACATGCAAAACCCCGTGGATGGCGTGGCTCTTCACCTAGTCACTTTGACCCGGCGAGGGAAGGGGTTGCCAGCGGGCGGCAGGGTGCCGTTGCGGGAAAGACCTAGGGGCCAAGGGGCTGGTTCTTGGGCAAGGCCGTGCTAAACTTGGCGGATGGACATGAAACCGACCCGCCCCATTCCGATCTGGATGTTCGCCTTAGCGTCTCTGACGCCATTGGTGCTGTTTGGAATTGGGATCATCGGCGGCGGGGTTTGGGTGGCGGCGGGGCTGATTTACATGACGGTCTTTGCCGCAGTGATGGATCAGATCAACGCTGCGTTCCTCGGCGATGCCCCGGACGGGGCCGAGTTTCCGGGCGCCGATGCGCTGCTGGTGGTGCTGGCGACTGGCACGTTGGCGCTGATGCCCGCTGCCGTTTGGGCGATTGCGGGCGACAGCGGGTTGTCGGGATGGGCGCGGTTTGGGGTGTTTATGGGCACGGGCCTGTGGTTTGGTCAGGTTGCCAACCCCACAGCACACGAACTGATCCATCGCGGCCATCGCGGATTGTTCCGTCTGGGCGCGCTGGTCTATTCGGTGCTGCTGTTTGGCCATCACACATCTGCCCACCGCCTTGTGCATCACCGCCATGCTGCAAGTGAGAATGATCCCAACACCGCGCGATCAGGTGAGGGATATTATGCGTTTCTGATCCGCGCATGGACGGGCAGTTTTCGTCAGGGACTGCGGGCAGAAACGGCGCTGCGGGCGCAGGGTGAGGCAAAGGGCCTGCATCCCTATGCGGCCTATCTGGCAATTGCGGTGATGTGTCTGGGGCTGGGATACGTCATTGCGGGCTGGGCCGGCGTGGCCGCTTGGGCGGCGCTGGCGTTTCATGGCCAAAGCCAGCTGATGCTGTCAGATTACGTGCAACACTACGGCCTGACGCGCGCGCGCCTGCCCAATGGGCGGCTGGAGCCGGTGGCGCCGCGCCACAGCTGGAACGCGCCACGGTGGTTTACGGCCGCCTATATGCTGAACGCGCCGCGCCATTCGGATCATCACGCGCACCCGTCACGCCCCTATCCCGCGCTGCGCCTGCCTGCAGCCGAGGATGCCCCGCGGCTGCCGTGGCCGCTGCCCACCGCCTGCATGATCGCGCTGATCCCGCCTTTGTGGAAACGCGCCATCCGCCCGCATCTGGCCGCTTGGCGAACCCCCGCTGACAGGCGGGCCTAGGGGTGGAACCAAGAAACCCGATGCGCCACACTGGGTGAAATGAATAGGTGTCCTTGATGCGCTTTACCTTGCAATTGCCTCTGATCCTTGCCTTGCTGCCCCTGCCTGCATTGGCAGAAACCCCGATGACAGGCGCGGAATTTGAGGCGTATTCGACCGGCAAAACCCTGACCTATGCCATCGGTGGTGTGGTCTGGGGCATCGAAGAATACAAAGCCAACCGCCGCGTGATGTGGGCCTTTACCGATGCTGAATGCCGGACCGGCTATTGGTATGAACGGGGCCAGCAGATTTGTTTCATCTACGAAAACCCGGCTGATCCCAAATGCTGGCTGTTCTATCTGGATGCCAAAGGGCTACGTGCGCAGTTCGCCACAGATCCGCCCGATATGGAGCTGTCCGAAGTGGCCAACAGCCCCGAACCGATGGGCTGCCCTGGGCCAGACGTGGGCGTGTAAGGTTTGTGTTTTATCGATAAACGCTAAAGGTCCGGCGTTTGTCGCGTTTGTTGAAAGCTGCGCCGGAACAATCGGTTAGGACAGCTTCTTCGTGCGCACGCACCCGCAGGTTTTGACATCTTCGAACATCGGCTTAAAATAAACTGCCTTGATCCAGACCTGCTTCGCCCTTGCCTTTGCGTGCGGTTTTGGCCCCCAAAGCCAAACGCCCGTCCCAGAATTGCAGCTCTATCACCCCCGCTTTTTCCGCTGCCGCACGTGTGGTCACCACCGCCCCATCGCCGCGCACCACGGCATAGCCGCGTTTCAGCGTCTCGGTTGGGCCCAGTGTCGCGCGGATACGGTCAAGGGCGTCCAGCCGCTGGGACAGCACGCTCAGGCGTTGGGCGGGCGCTGCGTGCAGCCGCGTGTCCAGCAGCGCCAGTTTGGTGCGCCCCTCGGCGGTTTTGCGCCCGGCGTCTGCGATCAGCCGCGTCAAGGCAAGCGGCAGGCGCGAGGCCCATTTGTCAAAGATCGCGTGGTTGCGCTCGGACGCCCGCGCTGCGCGGTCATTCAGCCGCGCGCCTGTCGCCGCGACCACCTCTTGCCGCCGGGCTATCAGACCAAGCAATATTTCGGGCCGCAACCGCCCCGCTATCGCGCCAAAGCCTGCGCGCTTTTTTGATGCCGCCATGCCAAGCGCCCCGCCCAACCGCTGCACCGCGCCGTCATAGCGTTGGCGCGGGCTGGCCAGCAGGGTTTCCAACCGGGGCAAGGCGCGCGACATATCGCGCAGCCGCTGCCCGCGCAGCGTAAGCCCCTGCGCCACACCCCGGCTTTTGCGGGCGATCAAGGCATCAAGTGCTGCGATCAGGTCCAACCGCACCGGCACCGCCAGTTCGGCGGCCGCCGTCGGCGTGGGCGCGCGCAGATCGGATGCATAATCAATCAAGGTTGTGTCGGTTTCGTGGCCCACGGCGGATATCAGCGGAATGCGGCTGGCCGCCGCCGCGCGCACGACAATCTCTTCGTTAAACCCCCACAAATCTTCCAGTGATCCTCCGCCACGCGCCACAATGATCAGATCGGGGCGCGGGATTGGCCCGCCCGGTTCAATCGCATTAAAGCCACGGATGGCCGCCGATACTTCGGCAGCACAGGCCTGCCCCTGCACCGCAACCGGCCAGATCAGCACGTGGCGCGGAAAGCGGTCGCGCAACCGGTGCAGAATATCGCGGATCACAGCGCCCGATGGCGAGGTCACCACCCCAATCACCTGCGGCAGATAGGGGATCGGCTGTTTGCGGGCGCCATCAAACAGCCCTTCCGCCCCAAGTGCGGCCTTGCGTTTCTCCAGCATCGCCATCAACGCGCCCGCCCCTGCCGGAGCCACATCTTCGACAATCAGCTGATATTTCGACTGGCCCGGAAAGGTGGTCATCCGCCCGGTGGCGATCACTTCCATGCCTTCCTCAGGCCGGACCTGCATCTTGGCAACCTGGCCCTTCCAGCTGACCGCATCCAGACTGGCGCGATCATCCTTCAGCGCAAAATAAAGGTGCCCCGAAGCAGGTTTAGACACCCGCCCCACCTCACCGCGCACCCGCACCAAGCCAAATTCGCCCTCAATCACCTTTTTTACCGCGCCGGACAGTTCTGAGACGGTGTATTCGGGGGAATTGCTGGGCGCTGGGGTATCTTCGAACATATCGGACATGGGCAACCTTGTATGACCGGGTAACTGACTCTAGAACACCCCGATCCAAACGCCAAGCGGGGGGCTGAATGAATATCCTTATCCTTGGGTCTGGCGGGCGGGAGCATGCGCTGGCGTGGGCAGTGAAGCAGAACCCCAAGACCGACCGGCTGATCGTGGCCCCGGGCAATGCGGGCATTGCGATGCTGGCCGAATGTGCTGATCTGGATATTCTGGACGGGGCTGCAGTGGTGGAATTCTGCGCTGAAAATGCCATTGATTTCGTGATCATCGGGCCAGAGGGGCCATTGGCCGCTGGGGTTGCAGATGTGACCCGCGCGGCGGGGGTGTTGACGTTTGGGCCATCAAAGGCAGCGGCGCAGTTAGAGGCATCGAAGGGCTTTACCAAGGAAATCTGCGATGCATGCGGCGCCCCAACTGCCGCCTATGCGCGGTTTACCGATGCCGCACCGGCGCGGGATTACATAACCAAACAGGGGGCACCGATTGTCATCAAGGCGGATGGGCTGGCCGCTGGCAAGGGTGTGATCGTGGCGATGACGGATGCAGAGGCGATGGCCGCCATCGACGATATGTTCGGCGGCGAATTTGGCGCGGCGGGTGCCGAAGTGGTGATTGAGGAATTCATGACCGGCGAAGAGGCCAGCTTTTTTGTGCTGACCGACGGCGTGCACGCCCTGCCCATCGGCACAGCGCAGGACCATAAACGGGTGGGTGACGGCGATACCGGCCCAAACACCGGCGGGATGGGGGCTTATTCGCCTGCACCCGTGTTGACCCAAACCATTGCAGACCGCGCCATGCGCGAGATCATTTTGCCCACCATTGCCGAAATGGCGCGGCGCGGCACGCCCTATCAAGGCGTGCTGTTCGCGGGGCTGATGATCGAAAACGGTCAGGGCCGGCTGGTGGAATATAACGCGCGGTTTGGCGATCCGGAAACCCAGGTGCTGATGATGCGGCTGGGGGGCCAAGCGCTGGATTTGTTGCTGGCCTGCGCCGAGGGGCGCTTGGATAAGGCCCGGGTAAATTGGGCGGATGACCACGCGCTGACGGTGGTGATGGCGGCCAAGGGCTATCCGGGGGTTTACGCAAAAGGCAGCCCCATCAAAGGGTTGGACGGGTTGCCAGAGAACAGCTTTCACATGACCTTTCACGCGGGCACCGCCGGGTCGGATAGACAGATCACGGCCAACGGCGGCAGGGTTCTGAACCTGACAGCACGCGGGGCAAGCTTGGCCGAAGCGCGCGCAAGGGCCTATGCGATGGTTGATGGCGTAGATTGGCCCAATGGGTTTTGTCGCCGTGACATCGGTTGGCGGGCGCTGTAGCCTTCCAAAACAACTCAAAGTTGTTACAAAAGCGTCACCGAACCAACACAGTGATGATACCAGAATCGCCGATAGCCCTTAGACCAAGGGTTGTTGGTGGCGCTTATTTTGGCGCATCCCAAGGCCTCATCGCGTTAGCCAGATATGAAGCCAATGATGAAAGATCTTGAAAAAGACTATCCCGATTTCAAATCCACGCCGTTTTATGAACATGGCGATGAGGTGCCGTCGAACACCTCTGCCAACCCCACGATGTACGACATCACGATGGCCCGCGCCTCGCGCCGGGGGTTCCTGATCGGCGGATTGGCCACGATTGCCACCGGATTGTTTGGTGCGGGCCTGACACCGCGCGCGGCTTTGGCGCAGACCACGGCCAGTTCGGGCCTATTGGGGTTCACGGCCATTCCGGTCAGCTTTGACGACAAAGTTCTGGTGCCTGCGGGATACAAAGTTCAGGTTCTGGCCCCTTGGGGCACGCCAATTCTGGGCGATATGCCTGCGTTTACCTCTGGCGCTAACACCGGTGCCGAGCAGGCCATGCAGGTGGGCAGCCACCACGACGGGATGCATTTCTATCCCATCGACGGATCATCAACCGATGGCTTGCTGGTCATTAACCACGAATATGTCGAGCCGCGCTTTCTGCACGCCGCCGCTTGGACAGGGCAAGCGCTTGATGGCGATATGGTGGTGTTTGACGGCGCAGGCATGCGCGACGCCGATCAGGTGTTGAAGGAAATCAACGGCCATGGCTGTAGTGTGATGCGGGTAAAAGCGGGGCCGGATGGCTGGTCGGTGGTCGCAGATCCTGCGAACCGCCGCATCACGGGGTTGACCGCGATGCAGATCGCGGGCCCCGCAAGCGGCTCGGCGCATATGATAACCAAACATTCGCCCGATGGCACCCTGGCCCGCGGCACGCTTAACAACTGTTCAAGCGGTGCGACGCCGTGGAACACTTACATCACCGCCGAAGAAAACTGGTCGGGCTATTTCATCAACGCCGACGCCGAGATGCCGCGCGAACACAAACGCTATGGTATCTCAGCCGAAGACTCCCGCTATGGTTGGGAAAAGGCGGCATCCGGCGCAGATGAATTTACGCGGTTCAACGCCGCAGCAACCGGGGCCACTTCGGCAGATGATTACCGCAATGAACCCAACAGCTTTGGCTGGCTGGTGGAATTTGACCCCTTCGATCCAGCATCAGTTCCGGTCAAACGCACCGCTTTGGGCCGGTTCGCCCATGAAGGCATCGTGTTTGCGCCTGCAGTCGCGGGCAAACCCATCGTGTGTTATTCCGGCGACGACACGCGGTTTGAATATATCTACAAATTTGTATCGAGCGCCGCCTATGATCCGGCCACGGCCTCGGGGGGGCTGCTGGATGAAGGCACGCTTTACGTCGCGCGGTTTGATGCCGATGGCAGTGGCGAATGGCTGGCGCTTGCGCCGGGGCAAAACGGTCTGACGCCGGAAAATGGCTTTGCCGATCTGGCCGATATTTTGGTGAACACCCGTCTGGCCGCTGACAAGGCCGGGGCCACCAAGATGGACCGCCCGGAATGGGGCACCGTTGATCCGGCCACTGGCGAGGTTTACTTTACCCTGACCAACAACAACAAACGCGATCAGACCCAGGTTGACGCCGTGAACCCGCGCGCCGAAAATGTGTTTGGCCAGATTGTGCGCTGGAAATACGCAGACCAGAACCACGCCGATACAAAATTTGCCTGGGAATTGTTTGTGATAGCGGGCAGCGCCGCCCAATCGACGACCTACAATGATCTGAAGTTGGGTGACGACAATATCTTTGCCTGCCCCGATGGCATCTGGTGTGATCCAAACTTCCGGCTGTGGATTCAAACCGACATGGGCGATATAGGACCGGATTACGAAGGCCCGCTGAAGGATTTCGGCATGAACGCCATGCTGGCCGCCGATCCGCAAACCGGTGAAATCCGCCGCTTTCTGACCGGCCCACATGGGCAGGAAATCACCGGCCTGTCGCTGACCCCCGATGGCAAGACCATGTTCATCAACATCCAACACCCCGGCGCACATGCCACTCCCGAAGATTTTGCCGCCGGCAAATTCGGCTCGGGTTTCCCCGATTACAACGGCACCGTGCCACGTTCGGCCACTTTGGTGATCACCCGCGAAGATGCGGGCGTGATCGGCGCGTAAAACTGGCGGGCGGGGATCACACCCCGCCCCCTTGCACGCCGCCGCCCGCCCGCATAAGACAAGCGGCAAATTCGGGGTTTGGGCAGCGGAGTTAAACCATGCCGCTTCTGGTCATGAAATTTGGCGGCACCTCGGTGGCCGATCTGGCGCGTATCAAGAATGCCGCCGAAAAGGTCAAACGCGAAGTGGCGCGCGGCTATGATGTGATCGTCATCGTCTCGGCAATGTCGGGCAAAACCAATGAGTTGGTGGGCTGGGTCGAGTCTACCTCACCGCTGTTTGATGCGCGCGAATATGATGCGATTGTGTCCTCGGGTGAGAACGTGACGGCAGGGTTGATGGCGCTGACCTTGCAGGAAATGGACGTGCCCGCGCGGTCGTGGCAGGGCTGGCAAGTGCCGATCAACACCACCTCGGCGCATTCGTCAGCGCGGTTTGTGTCGATCCCGCGCGATCATATCGACGCCAAGTTTGCGGAAGGCTTCAAAGTGGCCGTCGTGGCTGGGTTTCAGGGGGTGTCGCCCGAAGGCCGCATCACCACACTTGGCCGGGGTGGATCAGACACCACCGCCGTGGCCTTTGCCGCGGCCTTTGCGGCAGAACGGTGCGATATTTACACCGACGTGGACGGCATCTACACCACCGACCCGCGCATCTCGCCCAAGGCGCGGCGGTTGGACAAAATTGCGTTTGAAGAAATGCTGGAACTGGCGTCTTTGGGCGCAAAAGTGCTGCAAACCCGGTCGGTGGAACTGGCGATGCGCTATAAGGTGCGGCTGCGGGTGCTGTCGTCTTTTGACGAAACGGACGAAAATTCAGGAACGCTGGTTTGCGACGAGGATGAGATTATGGAATCGAAAGTTGTGTCGGGCGTCGCCTATTCCCGCGATGAGGCCAAGGTCACACTGGTGCGCGTCGAAGACCGCCCCGGCATTGCGGCCGCGATCTTTGGCCCCCTAGCGGGTGCGGGCGTGAACGTGGATATGATCGTGCAGAACATATCGGAATTCGCGGCGGGCAGTGCCAAGGGTGCGACCACCGACATGACGTTTTCCTGCCCGACCAATCAGGTCGCGCGCGCCCGCAAAGCCATGGAAGACGCGGTCGCCGCAGGCACCATCAGCTATGACGATCTGGTGGTTGACAGCGATGTGGCGAAAATTTCCGTCGTCGGCATCGGTATGCGCAGCCACGCGGGCGTGGCGGCCACCATGTTTGCGGCGTTGTCTGCGGAAAATATCAACATCAAGGTGATCGCCACGTCCGAGATCAAGATTTCGGTGCTGATCGACCGGAAATATATGGAATTGGCCGTGCAGGCGCTACATGACGCATTTGAGTTGGAGAAGGCCTGAGGGTGAATTAATCGCGGGTGGCGGATGGCCGCGATGTGGGACGAAGGGCGCGTTGGACCGGGTCGAACACAGGGCAGCGTCTGACCGCCGGGTGGGCGCTGCAACGATGGTTCTAGGCACTTTATGGCTCAACAACTCCTACCGGAATTCTAGGCACTGACGGTGCAACCGCGCCCGCCCATGGGGGGCGGTCGGGCGCGGCCCGGCGGGCTTCGCCCTTGATTCCGGGCAAGAAGAGAAGGTGGTCAATGGCCCAATTGGGCTCAAAACCGTCATCCGATCGCTTCTTAAGCTCTGTGCCTTGCTACCGCCCACCATCCTTCGGGCGTGCCGGTCTTGTCATCAGGCCACGCCGTTCCTAAGCTGGTGCAACATTTGGAGCCTGCCATGCACCGTCGACGCTTTCTTCAGGCCGCAGGCGGGCTTGCCGCCGCACCCTCGGTTACCTGGCCTGCAAGGGCGCAGGAACAGTCGGCCCTCTGGATCGCGGGGCTTGGCCATGGGTTCGGCATCGCCGTGCATGACCTTTCCGAAGCAACCCTTGATGTCTGCGCCGCGGCGGGCTTTGGATTTGTGCGCACCGATCTTTTCTGGTCGGACGTAGAGACCGAGCGCCACGAGCTCGACTGGTCGCGGTGGGACCCTTTCGTGACAGGGCTGCGCGCGCGGGGGCTGCGGCCCCTGTTCATCCTTGGCTTCAACAACCCGGATGTTTACGGCGGTCGCTGGATGGAGGGCGTCACCACCTACATCGAAATGCAGGCCTTCACCACCTTCGCAGCCGCCGCCGCGACACGCTACCGCGACGCCCAACCCATCTGGGAGATCTGGAACGAACCCAACCGCGCCAACTTCTGGGAGCCGCGCGAAAACCCTGCCGAGTACATGGCCCTTGCCCGCGCCACCGCCGAAGCTATCCGCCGCGCCCAGCCCGATGCCGCGATCATCGGCCCCGCCCTTGGCCACAAGGTGGGTGAGCCGGTGCTGGACCTTGCCTTCCTGCAGGCTTGCCTTGACGATGGGCTTGCAGGCCTTGTCGATGCCGTCAGTATCCACCCCTATGTGGACCCGGAAGTTGTGGCACCCGACTATGAAAAAGTGCGCGCCATGGTGGATTCCGCCGCCGGAGGCGGCAAGCTGCCCGTCATGTCAACCGAATGGGGCTTTGCCACCAATGATTTCGTTTCCGACGATCTGCAGGCCGACGTGCTGGTGCGGATGTTCCTGATCAACCTCAGCCATGGCGTGCCCCTGTCGATCGCCTATGTGGCGGTGGACCGGACCGAAGACTATGTGCCAAAGGAAGAGCGCACCTACGGCATCGCGCGGGCCGACCACTCGCCCAAAGCCGCCTACCACGCCTTGCGTGAGATGAACGAACGCCTGCGCGGCGTGCGCTTTTCCAACGCACTTCCAATGGCCCCGGGCGACGTGGCGCTGGTCTTCGAGGGCGAGGCCGGCCGATGGGTTGCCGCCTGGACTGCCGGCGAGCCGCATGAGGCAGAGGTGGCGGGCCGAACTGTCGCGCTGACCAGCCGACCTGTCTATCTGGACGTCTGACAGCCACGCGCGCAGGACCGGCACAAGCGTTGCCGCCGCTGGCGGGAAATGCTGCGGGCGGAGCGGGTGAGTATTCTCGGGGATACCGTCGCGGACAGGAAGTGACCGGTATGGGCCGTAAAGCGGCAAGTAATCGATCAGCAATGAGCCCCCCATTCCGCAGGGTGCGGCGCGAAAGGGGGGAGCTTTAGAGCGGGTTGCAGCCAATCTGATTCAGATTGGCTGCAACTCAAGACAAACCGAGATTGGGAATGTTGCGTGTTGCTTTCAATGGGGTGAACCCGATT
>JAYUHO010000279.1:0-4081 GCA_043766915.1 Cypionkella sp. | reverse complement strand
GTCATAATCAGCAATTCCATCAGATTGTCATTGGCCGGGTTCGAGGTGGGCTGAATGATATACATATCCTCGCCCCGCACGTTTTCGTAAACCTCGACGAAAATTTCCTGATCGTTAAAGCGTTCCACCCGCGCCTCGACCAGCCCCACCTGCACGCCCCGGTGCATCGACATCCGCCGCGCGATGGATTTGGCAAGGCTAAGATTGGCGCTGCCGGAAATCAGTTTCGGTTCGGTCATGGCGGGCATGTGTCGTCCTTATCAAGCTGAAGCAGGGGCGTTGACACCGCTTATCACCCGGCTAGGGTCTTGCAAACCATCCACGCCGCAGGGGGCAAAAAATGCTGGTGATAGATTACTTTTTCGCGGCCATTTCGCCGTTTGTTTATCTGGCAGGGGACCGATTGGAAGAAATTGCGGCCCGGCATGGTGCGACGGTGCGTTATCTGCCGATCAACGCCCCCGCGCTGTTTCCCCGCATGGGGGGGCAGATTTTGGCCGAACGCCATGACAGCCGCAAGGCGTATCGGCTGCAAGACCTGCGGCGGACGGCCGCCAGATTGGGCAAGAAACTTGATTTGCAGCCCGCGTTTTTTCCGGTAAACCCAGCACCCGCTTCTTATGCAATTATAGCGGCGGCCAATGCCGGGGGGGGTGATTTGGCGGGGTTGGTGCAGGCGTTCCCCAAGGCGGTCTGGGCCGAGGGCCGCGATATCTCGGACGATGACGTGGTGCAAAATATCTTGTCATCGCATGGGTTTGATCCAAAGATCGCTGACCGGGGCATGATGGCTGCGGCGGATACTTATATGGCCAATCTGGAAGAAGCAGTGCAGCGCGGTGTGTTTGGCGTGCCCTTCTATCTGGTCGGGGAAGAGCGGTTTTTTGGCCAGGACCGGCTGGAAGATCTGGATCTGTTTTTGAGTGGGAACGTCTGAATGCCGGAAGATTTACAACCTATCGCTCTGCCGCCGTATCGGGTTTGGAAGCGTGGTGGCGCGCGGCCCGTATTGGCGCTGCATTGCTCATTGGCGCATTCGGGGGCGTGGACGGGGCTGGCAGAGGGGCTTTCGGGTGTGACCCTCACCGCCACCGATCAGATCGGGCATGGTCGCGCCCCTGACTGGGACGGCGTGGCGGATTTACATGGAGATGTCACCCGCGCGTCTGTGGCGATGGCCGAATCCCTTGGCGATGGCGCGCCGATAGATGTTATGGGCCATTCCTTTGGCGGCACTGTGGCGCTGCGCATCGCGCTTGAGCGCCCTGATCTGGTGCGCAGCCTGACCTTGGTGGAGCCGGTGATTTTTGCTGCGGCAAAGTCGGTGGGTGACCCCGCTTTCGCGCCCTTTCGTGCCGATCATCTGGGGTTCGCCGATCTGGTGCGCAAAGGATCGCGACCCGCCGCCGCCGCGATGTTTCACGGGGTTTGGGGCACAGGCGGCCAGTTTGCTGAACTGCCAGCGAAAACCCAAAGCTATATGCTGGACCGCATCCATTTTATCGTCGCGCAAAACCCGGTGCTGCTGGACGATGCGGCGGGGTTGTTACGCTATATGGGATTGGAATCACTGGGGATTCCCACCTTTCTGATCGATGGCGCGCTTAGCCCGCCGATCATAAATGCGGTGCAGTCAGAGCTGATGCGACGGTTGCCGATGGCCACGCGGCTGACCGTTCCGGGCGCGGGGCATATGGTGTCGATCACCCATGCGGGTGTTGTTGCCCCAAAGGTGCAGGCGCATTTGGATCGGTGTTAGGCTGGCATTGCGTCCAGAAATCTATCGACATCTTCGGGTTTGGTTGACCATGACGTGACCAGCCGGGCGGATTCGCGGCCGGGTTCCGCCGCCATCGGATAATAGGCTGCCCCGTTGTTTTGTAACAGCGCATGCGTGCCAGCGTTCCATTCTGGAAACATCATGTTCGCGGCGACGGGATGCAGCATCTGCACACCGGGTTTCGCCACCAGACCGCGTGCCAGCCGCGCGCCCATTGCATTGGCGTGGCGGGCAAGCCGCAGCCACAGATCGTCGGTCAGGTAGGCGTGCATCTGTGCCGATAAAAACCGGTGTTTGGAAAACAGATGCCCCCCACGTTTGCGGCGCAACTCGAACTCCCATGCTTTGGCGGGATCGAATATCACCACGGCCTCGACCCCCAGACAGCCGTTTTTGGTGCCGCCAAAGGACAAGATATCAATGCCCGCAGCCCAGGTCATATCGGCGGCAGAGGCGTTTGTGGCCGTCAGCGCATTGGTAAACCGCGCGCCGTCCAGATGGCAGGGCAGGCCGTAGGATTTGGACACCGCCGTCAACGCGGCCACTTCGGCGGGGGTATAAACCGTGCCAGCTTCGGTGACATTGGTGATCGACACCATGCCGCGCTGCACCCCATGAACGCCGCTTTGTCCAATGCGGTCAACGGCTTGGGTCAGGGTGTCAGGCGTCATCTTACCATGCGCGCCGTCCACGCCGATCATCTTGGCCCCGCCTGAATAGAACTCTGGTGCGCCGCATTCATCCAGCGCGATATGGGCGTCTTCATGGGCAAAAACCGAGGTCCAGGGCGGGCAATACACCGATAGCGCCAGCGCATTGGCGGCGGTGCCGGTGGCCACCAGATAGACGGCCGCGTCGGGGGCCTGAAAAATGGTGCGGATTTGCGTCTGCACCGTTTTCATCAGATCATCCGCACCATAGCTGGCGGCAAATCCGGCATTCGCGGCGGTGATGGCGGTCATAATTTCGGGGGCCGCCCCCGAAGCATTGTCAGAGGTGAAAAACATTTAGGGCGTCTCCTCGATCACAAAATCATCCCAATCATCCTCATCCACCGACAGCTCTGATACCGTCCAGCCGCGCACGGAATGGCCGGATGTATGGGTGCTTTCGGGATCGCCCGTCCGCAGGGGGTGCCAGTCGGGCAGGGATTTTCCCTGATATAACAACCGGTAAGCACAGGTGCCGGGCAACCAATAGGCCACTTTCGCCAAGGTTTTAGGCGACAGGCGCACGCATTCGGGCACATATTGATGGCGGTTGGCGTAATTGCTGCATTGGCAGGTGTCGCCGTTCAACAACCGGCAGGCGACGCGGGTATATTCCACTTCTCCGGTGTCTTCGTATTCGATTTTGTTCAAACAGCATTTGCCGCAGCCGTCGCACAACGCTTCCCATTCCGGCGCGGTCATTTTGCGCAAGGGCACGGTTTCCCAGAATTTTTCGCGCATCTGGGTCATAGCGCCGCCAGAATATTGCGGCTGCGCGACACATCGGCGGCCATTTGATCCATCAGGGCGGCCAAGCCGCTAAACTTCATCTCGGGACGCAGATAGTCTATCAGGGCGACAGACAGCTGTTGTCCGTAAAGATCGCCTTCGAAATCAAGCAGATAGGTTTCCAGATTGGGCGTGTTCACCCCAAACATCGGGCGCACGCCAAGGCTGGCCGCCCCCAGATATGGGCCGGTCTGCGGGCCGGTCAGCACGTCGACCTTCACCGCATAAACGCCGAATTTCGGCAGATGCAGGCCTCCGATTGACATGTTCGCAGTCGGGTATCCCAATTCCCGACCGCGTTTTTCGCCGTGAATAACCTCTCCCTCGATCCGGTGCCAATGGCCCAGCATGGCGGCGGCATCGCGCGGGCGGCCATCGGACAGGGCAGCGCGGATGGCGGTTGAGGAAATTTCTACATCGTCAGACTTGATCAGATCGGCGATGGTAATGGCGATGCCATGGCGTTCCCCCAACAGTTTCAGATCGGCGGCTTTGCCTGCGCGGGCTTTTCCAAAGCAAAAATCGGCCCCGACAACAACATGCGCCACCCCCAGACCGTCTTGCAGAACGTCATGAACAAATCGTTCAGGGGTCAACCCTGCCAAGGCTGCGTCAAATGGCAGTTCAAACAAATGCTGCACGCCAAGTTTGGCCAAACGGTTGGCGCGCGCGCGGGCGTTCATCAGGCGGAAGGGCGCGCTGGTGGGGGCAAAATATTCGCGCGGGTGCGGCTCGAACGTCACAATCCCCAAGGGGCCGTGATTGCGGGCCAGATTGATCACCGACTGGTGCCCGATATGAA
>JAYUHO010000278.1:0-10814 GCA_043766915.1 Cypionkella sp. | reverse complement strand
GTTTTATCCTGCGCGCTTGCCACTCCGGCAAACGCAATCCCCAAGCCCAAGGCAGCCGTCGCAAGCAGTGTTCTTCGCAGCATTTGTACTCTCCCGTTGGTTGGGGCGGCAGCAGCCCCGGTTGATTTTTGGCCTCTAACGCGAGGCATGAAAGTTCTGGCCCAAAGCGGCGGGCGCATTCAGCGAGGCGCGACCTTTGCCAGAGGACATGATAACCAGCACCACGATGGTTATCAGATATGGCGACATCGACAAGTATTCGACAGGGATAGTTGACCCCGCTGCCTGAAGATTAAGCTGTAAAACACTGATGCCGCCAAAAAGATAAGCGCCGATTAACACGCGCCACGGTTTCCAGCTGGCAAAGACCACGATGGCCAGCGCGATCCAGCCCTGCCCAGCGGTGATGCCATCGGTCCACTGCGGCACGCGCACCAGACTGATATAGGCCCCGCCCAACCCCGCCATCGCCCCGCCAAACACGATTGCCGCTAGCCGGATGCGCTGCACCTTATATCCCAGCGCGTGTGCTGCCTCATGGCTTTCGCCCACGGCGCGCAAGATCAGTCCCATGCGGCTGTATTTCAGCACTGCCCAAACGGCGGCAATTACCGCGATCGAGCCATAGACAACCCAGTCATGGCTAAAGAGAATCTGCCCCAGCACCGGAACATCGCGCAGCGGCCCGAATGGCACGGCCCCGGTTAACGGTGGCTTGATCCCATTATAGCCTTGCCCCATCATCGACGACAGACCAAGACCGAACATCGTCAGCGCCAGACCCGTGGCCACCTGATTGGCCAGCAACATCTGGGTCAGGAATGCAAAGATCAGGCTAAGCGCAGCCCCTCCCGCCGCCCCGCCAGCAAAGCCCAGCAACGGGCTGCCGGTGCCGACGGCGGTGATAAACCCGCAAATCGCGCCGATGATCATCATCCCTTCGACGCCGAGGTTAAGAACCCCTGCCTTTTCGACCACCAATTCCCCAATCGCTGCCAACAAGATCGGCACCGAGGCCACCATCAGCGAGGCAATCAGAACAGCTGGATTGATCCCGCCCAGAAACTCCATCAGTTCGCTCCCCGCTGGGGTGCCAAAAACATCCGCACCCGGAAATTCGCCAACACATCGACGGCCAGCAGGAAAAACAGCAGCATCCCCTGAAACGCCTGTATCGCCGCTGACGGCAGGCCCAGATTGGTCGACGCCATCTCGCCACCAATATAGGTCAGCGCCATCAAGAGCCCCGCCAGCAAGATTCCCAATGGGTTCAAGCGGCCCAAAAACGCCACGATAATCGCGGTAAATCCGTAGCCTACGTTGAAATCAAGGCTGATCTGGCCTGCGGGGCCCGTCACCTCAAATATGCCCGCCAATCCAGCCAGCGCGCCGGATAACCCCAGGCACAGCACCACCAGCCGCGTGGGCTGCACTCCGTGAAACCGCGCGGCACGGGGCGCTTGGCCCGCCAGTTTGATCTGAAACCCCAGCAGATGCTTTTGCAGCAAAATATAGGCCATGATCACCACGATAAACGCCGCCACCACGCCCCAATGCATGCCGGTGCCTGCGATCAGTTCGGGGTTAGACGCCGCCGGGTAGCTGCCGAAATTCCGGCTGCCCGGAAACCCTGCGCCTTCGGGATTGCGCAAAAACCCTAGGGCGGCTTTCGACAGAATTTTCTCGGCCACATAGACCAGCATCAGCGACACCAAAATCTCATTGGTGTTGAACCGCGTTTTCAAAATTGCCGGGATCATCGCCCAAGCCCAGCCGCCAAACGCGCCCGCAATCACCATCGCCGGGTAAATCAGGCGGTTTTCGGTGGGGTATACCGCCAGCCCCACCGACGCGCCGATAATCGCGCCCATGATATACTGCCCTTCGGCCCCAATGTTCCAGATCCCGGCGCGAAAGCCCAGCGACAGCCCCACTGCGATCAAAATCAACGGCCCCGCCTTGACCAGCAATTGCCCCCGCAGATACCATGCAAATTCACCAAACAGCGGGTCCCAGAAAATCGTGCGGATCACCTCTACCGGGTTCTTGCCCAGCACTCCAAACATCGCGCCGCCTGCGATCATGGTCAGCACCACCGCCACAACCGGTGTGGCTGCCTGCCAGAACCGTGACGGGGTGGGGCGTTTTTCAAGTCGGATCATCGCCCGCTTTCCTGCTTTTTCTGTTCAAAACTATCCTCGGGGGTGGGCCGGATTGGCTTGGCCAAGCCGGTCAGGGGGCAGACATCCCCCTTTTTACCTGCGTCAGACATGCGCCACCTCCATCCCATGTGCCCCGCCCATCATCAGCCCGATCTGATCCATCGTCAGCCCCTGCACCGGTCGGGGCGCAGTCAGCGCGCCGCCATTCAACACTGCGAAATTATCTGATATTTCCAGCAGTTCATCCAAATCCTGGCTGATCACCACCACCGCCGCCCCCGCACTGGCGCGGTTCAGGATAGCCTGCCGAATGGCCGCCGCCGCCGCCGCATCAACGCCCCAGGTGGGTTGGTTGATCACGATCACATCCGGCGATTGCGACAACTCCCGCCCGGTCACGAATTTCTGCAAATTCCCGCCCGACAGCGCGCGGGCCGCCACATGCGCCCCCGGCGTGCGCACGTCATACTCGGCAATGATCTGATCGGCAAAGGTTTGGGCTGCAGCCCAGTTGATAAAGCCACGCCTGACCAGACCTTTGCGCAGCCCCCCCGTCAGGAACGCATTCTCAACCAGCGTCATATCGGGGGCAGCGGCATGGCCCAACCGGTCTTCGGGCGCGCAGGCAAATCCGGCGCTGCGCCGCGCCGTTGGCCCAAAGCGGCTGATATCAACGCCCGCCGCATGGATCATACCGGGGTGCGATTTGATTTCTCCGGACAATGCCAACAGCAATTCGTCCTGCCCATTGCCGGCCACCCCCGCGATGCCCAACACCTCACCCCGCGCAACGCTGAAAGAGATATCTTTTAACGACGTGCCAAATTGAATGGGCGAGGCAACCGACAACCCCGCCACCTGTAACGCTGGCTGAGCATCGGCCCAGTCCTTGCGCGGCGTTCGTTCGGGCGGTGTCAAAACCGTGCCCACCATCAGTTCTGCCATTTCGCGCGCCGTGCGATCGCGTGGCGTGCAACTGGCCACCACCCGACCCCGGCGCAGAATGGTCGCGGTGTCGCACAGGGCGCGGATCTCTTCCAGCTTGTGGCTGATATACAAAATTGCGGTGCCTTCCGCCGCCAATTGGCGCAGCGTGCGGAACAGAATTTCCACCTCTTGCGGCGTCAGAACGCTTGTCGGCTCATCCATGATCAACAGCTTGGGATCTTGCAGCAAGCAGCGAATAATCTCGACCCGCTGCCGTTCCCCCGCCGATAAATCCCCCACCCGGCGGGTTGGGTCCAAGGGCAGACCATACGCCTTTGACACGGCGCTGATCCTGGAGGCCAACGCCCCCATTGGTGGCGGATTTTCCATTCCCAAAGCCACGTTTTCGGCCACGTTCAGCGCCTCGAACAGGCTGAAATGCTGAAACACCATCGCCACGCCCGCCGCCCGCGCAGCACGAGGCTCTGCCGGCGCAAAGGCAGCCCCGCGCCATGTCATTCGACCAGAGTCAGGTTTGACCAAGCCATAAATCATCTTCACCAGCGTCGATTTGCCCGCGCCATTTTCCCCCAACAGCGCATGCACCTCGCCTTCGCGGATGGCAAAACTGACATCGGCATTGGCAACCACGCCGGGATAGACCTTGGTCAAGCCTTCGACGCCCAACAAAATCGGCGGTTTTGCTTTGGTCATCCGGCGTTCTCCTGCAATACATCGGCTTTGCCAGTGGCCAAAAACGCCCCCGCTACCCCGATGGCGATGGCATGCGGATGTTTGCCAAGGCCGGGATCCCCGATGGGGCAGTCGATCCGCGAGATGGAGTGGGGGGCGTGGCCCAAAGCCGCCAGTCTTGCGCGAAACCGCGCCCATTTAGTAGCCGATCCGATCAGTCCGGCGCGGGCAAAGCCGTGGGTCAGCAAACGGTGGCAAAGTTCAAGGTCCAGCGCGTGGGAATAGGTCAGCACGATATGTTCGGCGTCAGCCGGTGCCAAAGCCACCGCCAATGCGGGATCGGCCACAGGCAGCGCGCGCAGGTTTTCGGGCAGGTCTGACGGAAACCGATCGGGGGCAATATCCACCCAGGTAAGTGCCACGCCCGGCAGCGGGGCCAACACCGCCACAATCGCGCGGCCCACATGGCCCGCCCCCCATATCCAAACCTGCCGCTGCGGGCGGGCGACGGATTCCACCATCCAACCTTCGACGATCCCAGATGCGGCAACCGTGCCCTGACCGCGCGCCAGCGCGATCAGCCGCGCCACCGCCAAGGGCATGTTTTGGCCGTTTCGCGCGATGCCCGGCAAGGGGCGCGCAATCAGATCGGAGGATAATCCGGCCACGCTGTCTGCGTCATAAACTTCGGTCAACAAGCTGACAACACCTCCGCAACATTGCCCCAAAGTTGGCCCCAACGCCTGCCGGTCCAATCGCACCGCGCCAGACGCCAAGGCTTGATGTGCCCGCGAAACCGCCTGCCATTCCAACGCGCCACCGCCAATCGTGCCGGATTGCCCGCCCTGCCAGACCAGCATCGAGGCCCCGACCTCTCGCGGCGACGATCCGTCAAATCCGGCAATCACCACCCGCGCCACCCGGATTTGGGCCAGCACCGCGCGTTGCAAGGCCAAAAGATCAAACATTCCAACCTCCGTCAGGAAAATTTTTCGGTGAAAAATTTTCGCTCCCAAAGTCAGTCATGGCGCATCCTTTGCACGGCGGCCAGCAACCGTTCGGGCGTGGCAGGGGCCGCTAACGCCGGATAGACCGTGCCATCGCCGCAGGCGGCCACCGCATCTGACAGCGCAAAGAACGCCGATATCGCCAACATCAGTGGCGGCTCGCCCACCGCTTTGGATTTGCCCACCGTATCCTCGGCATTTGGCTGATCCCACAGGGCCACGTTAAACACGCGCGGGCGGTCAGAGCTTACGGGAATTTTATAGGTGCTGGGCGCATGGGTTTTCAGCGCGCCCTTGTCATCCCAAACCAGTTCCTCGGTGGTCAGCCAGCCCGCGCCCTGCACATAGGCCCCCTCGACTTGCCCGATATCCAGGGCGGGGTTCAGGCTGGTGCCGGTGTCATGCAAGAGATCGGCGCGCAGAATGCGGTTCTCGCCTGTCAGGGTGTCAATCACGACTTCGGTGACCGCCGCCCCATAGGCAAAATACAAAAACGGCCGCCCGGTGCCGCGCACCCTGTCCCAGATGATTTTGGGGGTGGCGTAATATCCGGTCGACGACAACGACACCCGCGCCTGATAGGCCCAGGCCACCACCTGTACCCAGCCAAACATCTCGCCCGCCACGCGCACTTGGCCGCCGTCAAACCGCACCCGGTCAGGGGCCACACCGAACTTGCCACCCAAAAACGCCGCCATGCGGTCGCGGATGGTTTGGCATGCGGCGCGCACCGCCATGCCGTTCAGATCCGCCCCGGATGAAGCCGCCGTTGCCGAAGTATTCGGCACTTTTCCGGTATCCGTGGCTGTGATCTTGACCAGTTCTACATCGACGCCAAATACCCCCGCCGCTACCTGCGCCACCTTTTGAAACAGCCCTTGTCCCATTTCAGTGCCGCCATGGTTCATCTGTATCGACCCATCCTGATAGACATGCACCAAAGCGCCTGCCTGATTAAGATGGGTCAGCGTAAAGGAAATTCCGAACTTTACCGGGGTCAGTGCGATGCCGCGTTTCAAGATCGGGCTGCTGGCGTTCCACGCCGCAATCGCTGTTTTGCGCGCGGCATAATCGGCAGTCTGTTCAAGCCGCGCGACCAAGTCATGCCCGATGAAATCTTCAACCGCCATGTGATAGGGCGTGGTCTGGCCTTTCATACTGGTAAAAGTATCGAGGCCGGACCGATCAGATCGTTCCGGCTTGCCGGAGGCATCCGCCACCGCAACCATCCCGGCATAAAAATTCACCCGCCGCACGTCCAATGGATCGCGCCCGACTGCAAATGCCGCGTGGTCCATCACCCGTTCAATCCCGATCATCCCCTGCGGGCCACCAAAGCCGCGAAAGGCGGTGGCGCTTTGGGTGTTGGTGCGCAGGCGGTGCGATTCAATCCGAATGGCGGGCAGATGATAGCAATTGTCAGCATGCAACATTGCGCGGTCAGCCACCGGCAGCGACAAATCCTGCGCCCAGCCACACCGTACCAGATGGGTGAATTGCACCCCCAGAACCCGGCCCTGATCATCAATTCCGGCGCGATAAAGGATGCGCAAATCGTGGCGTTTGCCGGTGATCATCATATCATCGTCACGGTCATAGCGCATTTTGCAAGGCCGCCCGGTGGCGCGCGCCGCCACGGCACAGGCAATGGCCAGCGCATTGCCCTGACTTTCCTTACCGCCAAAGCCGCCGCCCATCCGGCGCACTTCAACCCGCACGGCTGACATTGGCAGATGCAGGGCATGGGCCACTTTGTGCTGAATTTCGGTTGGGTGCTGGGTCGAGGACAGCACCACCATATCGCCGCCTTCTTGCGGCAGCGCGGCGGCAACCTGACCTTCCAGATAGAAATGTTCCTGCCCGCCCACCTCAAAACTGCCGTCGATCTGGTGCGGGGCCGCCGCAATCGCTGCCGCCGCATCGCCTTTGGCCCAGATCACCGGGCCTGCCTCGAACCGGGAATTTGCCGCCAGTGCCTGATCAATTGTCAAAAGGGCGCGGCGCGGGGCATAGGTGATCCTGGCCAGACGAGCGGCCCGCCGCGCCGCCAGATGTCTGTCGGCCACCACCAGAAATACGGGCTGGCCCACGTACTGCACCACGCCTGTCGCCAGAAGGGGTTCATCATGGGCCGATGGGCTGCAATCGGGCATATCGGCAAAATCCGCCGCCGACAACACCAGCACTACGCCGGGGGCGGCGCGCACCGCTGCAAGGTCTATGGCGGTGATTGCGCCATGCGCGCAATCTGAAAGACCAAAGGCAAGATGCAGCGCACCCAACGGCAGCGGAATATCATCAACATACCGCGCTGCACCCGTGACATGCAGGGCTGCGGCATCATGGGGAAGGGGCTTGCCCATGCTCACGGCTGTACCGCCAGACTATCAACGGGCACACCCGCCAGATCGTGAAAATACCGCGCCAGCATGTTTTTCGCCGTGGTCAGGCGATAGGTCGCAGAGGCGCGCATATCGCTTAGGGGCTGATAGTCGAGCGCAAACTGCGATTGGGCCGCGGTGAGTGTGGCAACCGTCCAGGGCTGCCCGATCAAAGCCGTCTCTAACAGCGCCGCGCGTTTGGGCGTGCCCGCCATGCCGCCAAAAGCAATGCGCGCCGCCGTGACAACGCC
Source organism: Cypionkella sp. (assembly GCA_043766915.1). Classification (GTDB taxonomy): domain Bacteria; phylum Pseudomonadota; class Alphaproteobacteria; order Rhodobacterales; family Rhodobacteraceae; genus JANNAT01. The sequence goes on along the minus strand of JAYUHO010000278.1, from coordinate 3,393 downwards.
GTTTTCCAAGGTGATGTTGAAACACCCGCAGACCGCCGAAATGTCTTGATCAAAGCGTTTGGACAGTTTGTAGCAGCGCAGATTTGGGGCCGAAGCGGGGATCGTTACGGCTGCCACAAATTCACCGGGCTGGCGATCCTGGCGGCGATATTCCAAAAAGAAATCTTCCAACGGCAGGTGCCGCATCTCATCTCCGCGCCGCAAATGCAGACTTGCCCCTAGTGCTATCAACGCAGGCGGGCCGTCGCCAATGGGGGACCCATTTGCGATATTGCCGCCAATCGTCGCCGCATTGCGCACCTGCACCGAGGAATAGCGCCGCAACAACTCCGCAAAAGATGGGTGGAGCGGCACCATCGCTGCGCGCAACTCTTCAATCGTAACACAGGCGCCAATACTGACCATGCCGCCGCGCGTCTCGATCTGTTTCAGATCGGCAACGCCACCCAGAAAGGCCACCGGATGCAGATCGCGCAAGGATTTGGTGACCCACAGCCCCACATCGGTGGCCCCTGCAATCAGGGTTGCGGTGGGGTTGGCCAGATACCAGCCTGCAAGATCATCAGAATTGTCGGGGCAATAGGCGGCGGTCGGAGGGCTGTCTGCCCCCTCGCGCTGCGCGCGCTTCCCCGAGGATAGTTGGGCCAATGTGAATGTGCGGTCGGTGTGCATCCAATCGGGGATCGGAGCCGTTTCGACCGCCTGTGCGGCGCGGATGATCGGGGCATAGCCTGTGCAGCGGCACAGATTGCCTGCCAGCACATCATCGTGATCGCGCCGACCTTGCAGATGTCCCACCGCCATCGACACCACAAACCCCGGTGTACAAAAGCCGCATTGGCTGCCGTGGTGATCGACCATCGCCGTTTGCACCGGGTGCATCTGGCCGCCCGGCCCAGCGATGCCTTCGACAGTGCGCACGGCTTTGCCCTGCAGCTGTGGCAAGAACAAAATGCAGGCGTTCAGCGCGCGCGATCCCTCTGCATCGGTGATCATCACCGTGCAGGCCCCGCAATCGCCCTCATTGCAGCCTTCTTTTGTGCCGCAAAGGCCTGCGTCAAGGCGCAGCCAGTCCAGCAAGGTTCGAGTCGGGGATTGACCTGCGACGCGCACCGGCGTTCCGTTCAACAGAAACGCTATATCCGCCATAAACTGTCCTGCCACGGTCTTTTCGGGTTCGCCCTGTCAAGGGCCGCAGCGCCTTTGCCCGATGTGGCGGAAAGCAAAGGACGCGCAAATGTTACTTTCACCTTATCTTGCACCAGATTGAAGCCCAAACGTAAAGATTTTGGCAATTCGCTGTATTTGATCGCCGACACCAAAGTTAGGCACGACTCTGAACAAACCGGAAACGGCATGCAAAGCCCGCTTTCCCCGCCGCGTGCGGGCGGTTAGTCTGCCCCTATGTCCAAAGCCCTCCGATTCATTCATCTGCGCGTTCACACCGAGCATTCGTTGCTGGAAGGCGCTGTGCCGGTCAAACAGCTGGTCAAGACTTGCGTTAAAACCGATGCGCCTGCGGTGGCCGTAACCGATACCAACAACATGTTTGCCGCACTGGAGTTTTCGGTAACGGCGGTTGAGGCAGGCGTGCAACCGATCATCGGCTGTCAGATCAGCCTTGCCTATGATCCCGCAGCGCCGGGGGAAAAGCTGCGCTTGCCCGCGCCCATCGTGCTGCTGGCGCAGACCGAGGCGGGGTACATGAACCTGATGAAGCTGAACTCATGTTTGTACATCGACAGCCACGCCAAGAACGGCGGCGGGCAATTGCCGCAGGTGACGCTGCCAGAGCTGGAGCACTACGCGGCGGGGCTGATTTGTTTAACCGGCGGTCCGGATGGCCCGATCGGGCGGCTGTTGCAGACAGCACAAACCCCGAAGGCGCGCGCGCTGCTGCAGCGGTTGGCGGCGGCGTTTCCGGATCGGCTGTATGTCGAGCTGCAACGCCATCCGACTGAAACGGGCCGCTTGCCAGATGCCGAGGCCGCGTCCGAGCGCGGCCATATAGAGATGGCCTATGACATGGCGCTGCCTTTGGTGGCCACAAACGATGTCTATTTTCCCGAAACTAAGATGTTTGAGGCGCATGACGCGCTGATCTGCATTGCCGAGGGCGCTTATGTTGATCAACAACAACCCCGCCGCCGCCTGACCCCGCAGCATTACCTCAAATCCGAAGCCGAGATGGTGGCCCTGTTCGCTGATCTGCCCGAAGCCATCGCCAACACAGTCGAAATCGCCAAACGCTGCGCCTTTGCCGCCTATAAACGCGATCCGATCCTGCCGAAATTCGCCGACAACGAAGTGGCCGAGCTGCGCCGTGCCGCCAACGCAGGGTTGGTGGCGCGTCTCGCGGTGATCCCCCATGCGGTGACGGTGCCCGAATATCAGGCGCGGCTGGATTTTGAGTTGACCATCATCGAAAAGATGGGCTTTCCCGGATATTTTCTGATCGTGGCCGATTTCATCACCTGGGCCAAAGGGCAGGGCATTCCGGTGGGGCCAGGGCGAGGATCGGGGGCGGGCAGTCTGGTGGCTTATGCGCTGACGATCACTGATCTTGATCCGCTGCGCTATGCCTTGCTGTTTGAGCGGTTCCTGAACCCCGAACGCGTGTCGATGCCCGATTTTGACATCGACTTCTGCATGGACCGCCGCCAAGAGGTGATCGAATACGTCCAAGCCAAATATGGCCGCGATAAGGTCGGCCAGATCATCACCTTTGGCGCGTTGTTGTCAAAGGCGGCGGTGCGTGATGTGGGCCGCGTGCTGCAAATGTCTTATGGGCAGGTGGACCGGCTTTCGAAAATGATCCCGGTCGAAGGGGTGAAACCTGTCAGCATTACCAAGGCCTTGGCGGACGAACCGCGCCTGCGCGAAGCGGCCAAGGAAGAAGTGGTCGCGCGGCTGTTAAACTATGGCCAGCAACTGGAAGGTCTGCTCCGCAACGCGTCCACCCACGCGGCGGGGGTGGTGATCGGCGACCGGCCGTTGGACGAATTGGTGCCGCTTTACCAAGACCCGCGATCTGACATGCCTGCGACGCAGTTCAATATGAAATGGGTCGAAGCGGCGGGTTTGGTGAAGTTTGACTTTCTGGGTCTGAAAACCCTGACGGTTATTCAAAACGCGATGGATCTGTTGGCCCTGCGCGATATTCGCTTTGATATCAACCTGATCCCGCTGGATGATAAACCATCTTATGAACTTTACGCCTCGGCCAAAACCGTTGCGGTGTTTCAGGTCGAATCCAGCGGCATGATGGATGCGCTGCGGCGGATGAAGCCCACCTGCATCGAAGATATCGTGGCACTTGTGGCGCTGTATCGTCCGGGCCCGATGGAGAATATCCCTGCCTATTGCGAGGTCAAGAACGGCCTGCGCGAACTG
>JAYUHO010000277.1:0-4109 GCA_043766915.1 Cypionkella sp. | reverse complement strand
TTATCGGCAATCACCGCATCGGCATGGTAAATCCGCTTGGCAATGGTTTCCAGCTTTTGAAACAGCGGCATGTCATCCGGATAAATCGGCGCAAAGTTTGCCGCACCGGATTCCGCCATTTGCACGACCTTATGCGCCAGATCTTCGATGCCAGCCGACCCCAGCGCCCAGTGTTTGCACAAAATCGCCTCGGCCCCTTGGCCCGCAACATAGGCTTTCACGGCCTCGATCTCGGCATCGGTGTCGCTGAAGAAATGGTTGATCGCCACCACAACCGGCACACCAAAGGATTTGACGTTGCCGATATGGCGGCCAAGGTTGGGGCATCCCTTTTGCACAGCCGCCACGTTTTCGGCACCCAGATCGGCTTTGGCCACGCCGCCGTTCATCTTCATTGCGCGCACGGTGGCCACAATCACCGCCGCCGATGGTTTCAGCCCGGCCTTGCGGCACTTGATATCAAAGAACTTTTCCGCGCCCAGATCGGCCCCAAAGCCTGCTTCGGTCACCACATATTCGCCCAGTTTCAGCGCGGTTTTGGTGGCGATCACAGAATTACAGCCATGCGCGATATTGGCAAACGGGCCGCCATGCACCAAGGCCGGGTTATTTTCCAGCGTTTGCACCAGATTGGGCTGCATCGCGTCCTTCAGCAGCACCGTCATCGCACCGTCCGCCTTGATATCGCGGCAATAGATCGGCTCTTTGGCACGGGTATAGGCAACAACAATATTGCCCAACCGGGTTTGCAGATCTTCCAGATCGTTCGACAGGCACAAGATCGCCATGACTTCGGACGCCACGGTAATGTCAAACCCGGTCTGGCGCGGAAAGCCGTTCGACACGCCACCAAGGGACACCACGATATCGCGCAGTGCGCGGTCGTTCATGTCCATCACCCGACGCCACATCACCCGGCGCTCATCAATATCAAGGCTATTGCCCCAATAAATATGGTTGTCGATCATCGCCGACAGAAGGTTATGCGCGGATGTGATGGCATGGAAATCGCCGGTGAAATGCAGGTTCATTTCCTCCATCGGCACAACTTGGGCATACCCACCGCCAGCGGCACCGCCCTTCATGCCGAAATTCGGACCCAGCGATGCCTCGCGGATACACACAACCGCCTTTTTGCCTATGCGGTTCAACCCATCGCCCAAGCCCACGGTCGTTGTGGTCTTACCCTCGCCCGCAGGCGTCGGGTTGATCGCGGTTACCAATATCAGCTTGCCATCGGGACGACCCGCTAAGGATTTGATAAACTCTTGCCCGATCTTGGCCTTGTCGTGCCCATAGGGCAGCAGATGTTCCGCCGGAATGCCCAGCTTGGCCCCGATTTCCATGATCGGCTTTTTCGTGGCTTCGCGTGCAATTTCGATATCGGTCTTAAAGGCCATAACATTCTCCCAAGGGGCGGACGATCCCGTAGGCTGCGTGATATCCCAGCGGTGTGGCAAAAGGGCGCGCTTTTCCGACTTCTTGCTGACCAAATTCGCCACGTGCTGTTTCCGATGGGAAAGTCCGGCGCGCGGGCGGGGATATTTGCGTCACCCCTTGCGGGCCGCATCCAGATGCAGCCACCCGCGTTGATCCGGAATATGCAACCGAACAGCGGCCCCGACCCGCAACAGCCCTTCACGTTCGACCCAAGCCGTGAAGCCGCGCCGGTGTTTGGCGGCGGATTTGAATTTTGCACCAAAGCCTGCATGGCGATTTTCAATCGGTCGCGCGGGCAGCGTGCAGGGGCGGTTTTCCATATCCACCACCAAGGTTGCCCCACCCTCGGCCTGCAGTCGGGACGAGGGTGGTAAATGGCTGAAATCGGGGATGCCCGTGATCACCATGCTGGCCCCAACCAAGGCGGGGTCCAGATTTTCCAGCCCCATTTGCGCGGCAATCGCGGCCAATTCTTCGGCTGAGACAATCGCAAACTGACGGGTGTTGCGGATATCGGTGTTGCGCGGATATTGCCCCAGAACCCGGCTGCACGAGGGGCGGGTGAGCCCGCCATGCGCCTCACCTTCAGGGCCGGAAAAATGCGCCATAATCTCGGTCAGCGGGTCACTTTCCAACTTTGCCTTTCGGTTGGAAACGCGGCCCAGCCAGGTGATGGTGCCGATGATTTTGGTGGGCTTTAGGGCGGACATTTCGGGCAACCTTTGCGTAAAATGCCGCCAGATTGACCATACCGCGCACAAAAGAAAAGCGCGAAATCGGCAAAGTTGATATAGCGAGGCCCCGGACATGATCCGGGGCCGTGTCGTTCAACAAAGAGGCCCCGGATCGTGTCCGGGGCTTCGTGTCGCCTTACGCGGTAGGCTCGATCGGTTCCATCCCGACCTTGGGTTTGCGCGCGCGGGTTTTGGGGATGGCGACCACGCCAGTTGATCCACCACCTGCATCGGGCTTGGTCCCATCATCCGGTGTGTTCAGCTTTTCGCCCGCAATCACCTTGCGAATTTGATCGCCTGTCAGGGTTTCATATTCCAGCAGGCCTTGGGCCAAACGGTGCAGATCATCATTCTTTTCGATCAGGATCTGCTTGGCACGGGCATAGCCTTCGTCAACGATCTTGCGCACTTCATCATCAATAGTCTTTTGTGTTGTGCCCGAATGGCTGGTCCCACCGCCCGACATGCCCAGATAGCTTTCGCGTTCATTGGCATAATCGACATTGCCCAGCACTTCGGAAAAGCCAAACTGCGTGACCATCGCGCGGGCAATCCGGCTGACTTGTTGAATATCCGATGTCGCGCCGGAGGTGACGTTTTCCGCGCCAAAGATCAGCTCTTCTGCCACTTTACCGCCCATCGCCATCGCGATTTTCGATTTGTATTTGGTATAGCTGACCGACAGCTGATCGCGTTCCGGCAAGCTCATCACCAGACCCAGGGCACGGCCTCGCGGAATGATCGTGGCTTTGTGGATCGGGTCATGCTGCGGCACGTTCAGGCCGACGATCGCATGGCCCGCCTCATGATACGCCGTCAGCTTTTTCTCATCATCCGACATCACCATCGACCGGCGTTCAGCGCCCATCATCACCTTGTCTTTGGCGTTTTCGAAATCATCCATCGTGACGAACCTGCGGCCAATGCGGGCCGCAGTTAATGCGGCCTCGTTTACAAGGTTCGCCAGATCGGCACCCGAAAAGCCGGGGCAGCCGCGCGCGATGATGCGCAGATCGACATCGGGGCCCAGCGGGGTTTTGCGCGCATGCACCGACAAGATTTTCTCACGCCCCCGGATATCAGGGTTTGGCACCTGAATCTGGCGGTCAAAACGGCCGGGGCGCAGCAAAGCCGGGTCCAGCACGTCGGGGCGGTTGGTGGCGGCGACGATGATCACGCCTTCGTTGGCATCAAAGCCATCCATTTCGACCAGCAGCTGGTTCAGGGTCTGTTCGCGTTCATCATTACCACCGCCAATGCCCACGCCACGCGCGCGGCCCACTGCATCAATTTCGTCGATAAACACGATGCAGGGCGCGTTTTTCTTGGCTTGTTCAAACATATCGCGCACCCGGCTTGCACCGACGCCTACGAACATTTCCACGAAATCCGAGCCTGAGATGGTAAAGAACGGCACACCAGCTTCGCCAGCAATCGCCCGCGCCAGCAGGGTTTTACCGGTGCCGGGGGGCCCAACAAGCAGCGCGCCTTTGGGAATTTTGCCGCCAAGCCGCGAGAATTTCTGCGGGTTGCGCAGGAATTCAACGATTTCTTCCAGCTCGTCCTTGGCCTCATCAATGCCAGCCACGTCATCAAACGTCACGCGGCCCGATTTTTCGGTCAGCAGTTTGGCCCTGCTTTTGCCGAACCCCATCGCCCCGCCTTTACCGCCGCCCTGCATCCGGTTCATGAAGAAAATCCAGATGCCGATCAGCACAACAAACGGCAACCACAGCGAGATCAGCGAGAAAAACCCGGAATCCGCCTGCGCCTTGGCTTCCAGCGACACGCCTTTGTTGATCAACCGTTCGGTCAATTTGTCATCTTTGGGCGCGATGGTGGAGTAAATCTTGCCATCTTTGCCCTGAATGGTGACCTGTTCACCGTTCAGAGTTACTGCCGCAACGTCACCGCTTTCCACCTTCTGGATGAATT
>JAYUHO010000276.1:0-4110 GCA_043766915.1 Cypionkella sp. | reverse complement strand
CTTCGCGGTCTTTCGTGTCAATCTCTTCGCGCCGACGCGCGCGGTCTTCTTCGCGCAGCTTGTCATCCGCCACGCGTTTTGCGGCATCTTCAACCTCGCGTGCCTTATGGGCACGCAGGGCCGCCATGCGGCGTTCCATATCTGCATCGGTGATGCCGGCCGGTCGCTTGGACGGATCGCCCAAAGGCGTCGATCCCGCGGGCCCTGTGGCTGCTGGTTTTGCCGCAGGCACCACAACGCGCTTGCGCTTGGTTTCCACCAGCACAGATTTGGTCCGGCCATGGCTGAAGCTTTGCTTCACCTGTCCAGAACGCGGTACGCCACCCAGGCCGAGGGGTTTTTTGCCGTCAGTATCGGTCATGCGTCTTTCGTATCCTTTTTGGCGGTCTCGCCGCCCAACTGCCCGCTGGGTCCATCACGGAGTCCAGCAAGCCTTGCCGCTTCCTCTACAACACGCGCCGTGAGTCCACCAGCCGCAAGCGCGGCGTGTATCGCACGTTCACGTCCGAAAGCCAAACCCAATTCCTGCGCGGTCAGACAGCCAATAAAGCGGTTCTCACCCTCTGGCGCGCGCAGCTTGGTTTTTCCACGTTCAGACCCGTCTGACGACTGGATCAGCACGCGTGCTTTGCCATTCGCCAGCCAGTCTTTGACCTTTTCGTAGCCCATCACGGCACCGCTGGCCTTGCGGGCCAAACTGATCAATTCCACCACCCGCCGTGTCATCAGATCATCGACCAGATTGGCCAGATCGGGTGGCAATTTGACGGGTTGACGCGCGGCGCGGGTGAACAGGCCTTTGGACACAGCCTTTTCAATCGCAGCGCGATCTGCAGACACATAAAAACCACGTCCCGGCAAACGACCAAGAATATCGGGCACGAGCAAATCTTCCGGCCCCAGACAAAAGCGGATCAGACCCGCTTTTGGCTGAACTTCCCCGGTCACAATGCATTTGCGCTCGGGGTCGTCCTGCAGATTTTCTTTGCCACCGCGTGTCACGGTCTGCTGTCCGAGGCCTGAGATCAGGCCTCGGCCTCCGCATCGTCAGTTTCGGTTTCGTCCGCGGCGACATAGCCTGCCACTTCGGTCGGATCGACCCAACCCAGCATCACCCGCGCCGTCATCACCAAAGTCTGGGCCTCTTCCAAGGACATCTCAAACTTTTCAAGCACACCTTCATCCTTAACCCGCGCACCGTTCACAGTTGTCCAGCCACCGGCCAGTTCCCAATCAGCGCAAGTTGCGAAATCTTCCAGCGTTTTGATCCCATCCAGTGCCAGGGCTTCCAACATTTGGGGTGTCAGACCTTCGAATTCAACCAGACTGTCCTCAACCCCCAAAGCGCGGGCGTTTTCCATGGCTTTGGTATTCGCTGCCTCAAGATAATCGCGCGCGCGGGCCTGCAGTTCGCCTGCAGTTGCTTCGTCAAAGCCGTCAATCGACAGCAGTTCTTCGGCATCGACATAGGCCACTTCTTCAAGATTGGTGAAGCCTTCCGATACCAGCAACTGCGCCATCATCTCGTCGATATCCAGCGTATCGATGAACAACTTGGTGCGTTCCGCAAATTCGGCCTGACGGCGCGCGGATTCGTCGGATTCGGTCACAATGTCGATATCCAGCGATGTCAGCTGCGAGGCCAGACGCACATTCTGGCCACGACGGCCGATTGCCAGCGACAGCTGTTCATCGGGCACCACAACTTCGATTTTACCGGTTTCTTCGTCGATCACCACTTTAGACACTTCGGCAGGCTGCAGTGCATTCACAAGGAACGTTGCCAGATCCTGATTCCACGGAATGATATCAATCTTTTCACCCTGCAGTTCGTTCACCACAGCCTGCACACGGCTGCCGCGCATCCCTACACAGGCACCAACCGGATCAATTGAGTTATCATAGCTGATCACGGCAATTTTGGCGCGCGACCCCGGATCGCGGGCAACTGCCTTGATCTCGATAATACCGTCATAAATTTCCGGCACTTCCATCTTGAACAGTTCCGCCATGAACTGCGGATCGGTGCGCGACAAGAACACCTGCGGGCCGCGCGCTTCACGGCGAACATCTTTGATATAGCAGCGGATACGGTCGTTCGGGCGATAGGATTCGCGGCCGATCTTTTCGTTACGGCGCAGAATCGCTTCACCACGACCAATATCGACGATGATATTGCCGTATTCTTCGCGCTTGACCTGACCGTTGATGATCGTGCCTTTGCGGTCTTTGAATTCTTCGTACTGACGATCCCGCTCGGCTTCGCGGACCTTTTGCAAGATCACCTGCTTGGCGGATTGCGCGGCGATTCGGCCCAGATCAACCGGGGGAACCTCATCAATAATCTCATCGCCCAGTTGCGGGTCGGCCAGATGGTCTTTGGCCTGCTTTACCGTCACTTGCGCATGGTGATTCTCTACCGCGTCATCCTCGACAACTGTGCGGATGCGGGCAAAGGTGGCGCGGCCGGTTTTGCGATCAATACTGACCCGGATATCCATATCGGCACCGTAGCGCGACTTGGCAGCGCGGGCCAAAGACTCTTCCATCGCCTGGATCACCAGATCAGGGTCGATCATCTTTTCGCGGGCCACAGCCTCGGCGGTTTGCAGCAGTTCCAACTGGTTGGCAGAGGTAATCGCCATGGTCATTCCCCGTTTTTGGTTTTGGAATTGGTTTTTAGTGTTTGGTGGGCTCGGGCGTGTCATCATCCCCGGCTTCGGTTTGGTCAATTTCATCGAATTGCGATTCGTCAAAGACGCCGCTGGCCTTTTTCTGCCGCAGCATTTCGGCGATCAGCTCATCCGTCAGGATCAGCTTGGCATCTGACAGCCAGTCAAATTTCAACCCGATCGTCACAACCGCGCCCGCATCTTCAATCTCGATCAGCACTTCATCGCCTTCGGCCCCCGCCAAAGTGCCCTTAAATCGACGGCGACCGTCGATCAATTCGGTGGTTTCAATGCGGGCTTCCCAGCCTTTCCACATCTCAAAATCTTTCAGACGGGTCAGCGGGCGGTCAATGCCGGGGGACGACACTTCGAGGATAAAGTTTTCCTCAATCGGGTCTTCGACATCCAGAATCGCCGAAACTGCGGTGGAAATTTCTCCGCAATCATCAACCTCGATTCCACCATCTGGCCGATCCGCCATGATCTGCAACGTCCGCGTCGCCCCGCCCATCAGACGGATGCGCACCAGTTCAAACCCCAACGCCTCGATAACGGGGGTCACGATATCCGCCAAGCGGCGATCCATGGCGGTTTTGGCGATCAGATCAGACATTGCGGTTCCAAAACAAAAAACGGGCCAACAGGCCCGGTTGTGACGATCGGTAGCTTCAGGTTTGGACCCGGAAGCAGCTGTTAAGAGGCATATAGGGGGAATGGGGGGCAGATGCAAGGAGGAAGGCAAGTTACACAAAGTAGAATATGAGTCTAAATCTGGTAGTCTCAACTGTTGTTTATCTAATTTTCGACATGTAAATTTACAAAACGGAACACATTATATTGCCACACAATGAACTTATCACGCCGTCAAGCACAAAATATGGTGGGTAAGGGTAAAAAATCCGTTGCAGGGGTAAATACCGGCAAGTATTCTGTTCGAGAATTGTTCTAATGTTTCAGAACCATACAAATGGAGGATAGCAATCTAATTTGAGGCGCTCCGTCTCAAATCGTAGCCAGCACGAAGTTGGTTCGATGAAAAGGGAGAATAAGATGCCCAGAGTATCTGTTCGACGCTATAATCGGGTCCGGAATGGACGGGATGAGCAAGTTATCGCCCACACCCGTCGCTATCCGAAGCCACAGCAGATGACTTTCAACTTACAACGGTAGGAGTCGTCTGACACTAGTGAACCCGCTTCGGCGGGTTCATTTCATTATGCATTATGCCACCGACGATTCAATCGTAAAATGATGCAAATTCTCGCTATCTTGTTGGAATCGCTGCTATTGTGCAAGGATGCGCGCAACTTTGCGTCTAAAATCAAAGGGTTGAATCTAGTTTTTCTAACCCCCCCGCAAACCATCCATCACGCCAACCAGTGCCTCACTGATCCCCGGTTCAGACAACGCGTGTCCGGCCATGGGGATGATTTTCAAC
>JAYUHO010000275.1:0-10859 GCA_043766915.1 Cypionkella sp. | reverse complement strand
GCGGAGAAAACATCTGGCCAGACGTGGCGTCGCGGCCAATGCACAGGTTCAACGACACGCCCGCCGACGGGTAGGCCACAAAGGTAATCTCATCTATCAATGTGGTTTGTTCATAATATTCAATGAAATACCGGCTGCGGGCAAAGGCATCGGGGGCAACATCGCGCATCCGGTAGGCACCTGCCGCAACCCGGCTCAAGTGCATGTCATAAAACGGGTCCAGCAGATAGGCCCCCGCCAGATAGGTGGCCTGCAATTGTGCAAAGACTTGGCGTTGACTTGAATGCAGATACAAAACCTGCGGCGGCCCGGTATCACGGTACGCCAGCACCACCAGATTGTCCGGCACCGCAACCCTGCGGAACAGCTGCCACAAGGCCGCCTCAAACCCCGGTTGCGCCAGTTTGCGCACCGCATCGGCAAGGGTTGTTTCCGCTGAGTTTGGCATTGGGTCCATGGATACCTCTCTGGGGGTATATAACCCCCGGATCAGCCCGCGCTAGCGTTTATTCAACCAACCGGGGGGTATGGGCACAGTGACGGCGGCGGTCGAAATCATCCAAGCCGTGAAACGCTATGGCCCGGTGACGGCGCTGCATGGCGTCTCTTTGTCGATTGCCGACAATGAATTCTTCACCCTGCTTGGCCCTTCGGGCTGTGGCAAAACCACTCTGCTGCGGATGATTGCCGGGTTTGAGGATGTGACGGACGGCGAAATCAGGTTGTTCGGCCAGAACATTGCCAGTCTGGACCCAAACCTTAGGCCCGTGAACACGGTGTTTCAGCAATACGCGCTGTTTCCGCATATGTCGGTGCTGGATAACGTGGCGTTTGGGTTGAAGATGAAAGGCTTTGATCTGCCGACCCGCCGCGCGCGCGCCGGAAAGATGCTGGACATGGTGCATCTGTCGGATTTTGCTGATCGAATGCCATCGCAACTGTCGGGCGGTCAGCAACAACGCGTGGCACTGGCCCGCGCTTTGGCCCCTGCCCCCAAGGTTTTGTTATTGGACGAGCCACTGTCGGCGCTGGATTTGAAACTGCGTCAGGCGATGCGGGTGGAACTGAAGCAGTTGCAACGCGAAACCGGCATCACTTTTATCTTTGTCACCCATGATCAGGAAGAAGCCCTGACGATGTCCGACCGGATTGCGGTGATGAGTGCGGGCAGCATTCAGCAAACCGGCACCCCGCGCGATATCTATGAAACCCCCGCCAACCGGTTTGTCGCCGATTTCATTGGCGAGACGAATTTGCTGGCGGTCACAGTGGCGTCCGTGGCGCAGGGGGTGGCGCAGGTCACTTTGCCGGGTGGCCACAAAATCACCTGTCCCGCCGCAAATACCCTGCCCGGCCCGCACCATATCTCGATCCGCCCGGAACGGATCAGCCTTGTGCCCTCGGGCGGCGATCTGACGGCGGTGGTGGACCGGGTGGTCTATCTGGGCACTGATCTGCAGATCTTTACCCGGCTGGACGGGGGTGCTGCGTTTCATCTGCGGCTGCAAAACTCTGCCCGCATCGCCGTTCCTGCCCCCGGATCAACCGTGGCCCTGCAGCTAGAGGAAGGTGCGGCGCGCCTGTTGGCAGACTGATGGCCGACATCGCCCTAAAACCCGCAGCCAGCGAAGGTGATACCACCGGATACCGCAGCATTATCAAACCGTTGCTGGCCCCCACATGGGGCATGATCGGGATATTTCTGTTGTTGCCGGTCATCCTGATGGCGCTCTATTCGTTCCTGACCAAGGAATTTCGCGGCGGGGTGGATTGGTCGTTCAGTCTTGCCGCCTATGATCAGTTTTTCGTCACCCGTGGGCTGTTTGGCGACGAACCCGCCCAGATTGAATGGACCTATATCGCAATTTTCTGGCGATCGATCTGGCAGGCGGGATTGGCCACTGTGATCTGTCTGATCGTGGGCTTTCCCACCGCCTGGTTCATCGCCACAAGGCCCGCAACCAGCCGCAGCCAGTGGCTGTTTGCGATCACCATCCCCTATTGGGTGAACCTGCTGATCCGAACAGTATCCTTAAAATTCCTGATCCGCGACAACGGCCCGATGAATGAGGCCCTGATGGCCATCGGCCTGATCGACGCACCGCTGCCCTTGGTCAACACCAATCTGGCGGTGATGTTGGGGCTGTTTTACAGCTATCTGCCCTTCATGGTGCTGCCGATTTATGCGGCGGTAGAGCGCTATAACTTCACCCTGTCCGAGGCGGCGTCTGATCTTTACGCCCCCCGCTGGGTGGTGCTGCGTGAAATTGTGCTGCCCCTGGTGCGCCCCGGTCTGATTGCAGGGTGTATTCTTGTCTTTGTACCATCGCTGGGCGCGTTTCTGGCCCCCGATCTTTTGGGCGGCGCGAAGAGCTTTATGATCGGCAGTCTGATTGAAGAACAATTCAAAGGCAGCATGGGCAACTGGCCGTTTGGCGCGGCGGTGGCGATGATCCTGATGAGCCTCGTGCTGATCGTGCTGATGTTCTACGCCCGTGCCGCCGCAAAGGGGGCCACGCGATGAAGGGCGTGCGCCATTATCCTGGCTTTCGGGCGATGACCTTGGGGTGTCTCTTCATTCTCTATGCGCCCTTGGTGGTGATCACCGTCTACAGCTTTAACGCCTCTACCTCGATCACCACATGGGGCGGGCTGTCGTTAAAGTGGTATGGTGATGTCTTCACCGGACCCGAAGCCACGCGGTTTGGCCAAGCCGCGTGGAATTCCATCACCATTGCACTGATTGCCGCAATCACCAGCACCGCCATAGCCACCGCCGCCGCCGTGGCGATGGTGCGGGGTGGGGGGTTCAAGGGCAAATCCGCCACTTTCGCCCTGATAAACCTGCCCCTGATGGTGCCGGAAATCGTCACCGCAGTGGCCACCCTGATCTTTTTCTCGGTGATCGGTCTGACGCCCGGCTATCTGACGATCCTGATCGCCCATATCACCTTTTGCATCCCGTTTGCCTACCTGCCAATCTCGGCCCGGCTGCAAGGCATTGAGGCCACCTATGAACAAGCCGCCCGCGATCTTTATGCCACGCGGGGACAGGCGTTCCGGCTGATCTTACTGCCGCTGATGGGCCCCGGCGTGATCTCGGGGGCGCTTTTGGCGTTCATCATCAGCCTTGACGATTTCATCATCACCAATTTCGTCAAAGGGGCCGGGATGGAAACACTGCCAACGGCGATTTTTGGGTCGGTCAAACAGGGGATCAAGCCCAATATCATGGCGATTTCCACGCTGATGTTGGCCGTTTCTGTGGTTTTTGTTACGCTGTCTTATCTGATCAACAAACGGGGCACACCGCCCCCTAAACCTTCTTAGGAGTTGCCCCCTATGCGCCTGTTGTTATCTTCCGCCGCCTTTGCTGTTCTGGCCACAGCCGCCAGCGCCGAGGGCAAGCTTTCGGTCTATCATTGGTTCGAATACATCCCGCAGGAATTGGTCGATAAGTTCCAAAAGGAATTTGACATCGAGGTGACGATCGACACCTACGATTCCAACGAATCCATGCTGGCCGCACTCAAGGCGGGCAAGCTGGGGCAATATGACGTCGCCGTGCCCGCCGATTTCATGGTCGGCATCATGGCAGAGGGTGGCATGCTGGACACATTCACCCCCGCCGAGATGCCAAACTTTGCCAATATCGCTCCGCAGTGGCTTGACGTGCCGTTCGACAAGGGGCGCACCCACTCGATTCCCTATCAATGGGGATCGACGTCTTTTGCGGTGAACCGCGACGTGTATAAGGGCGATATCTCCAGCCTTGGCATCATCTTTAATCCGCCGGATGAGTTGAAAGGCAAGATCAACGTGCTGGACAGCCAGAACGAAGTTTTGATCCTTGGGTCGATGTATCTGGGCATCCCGCAATGCTCCACCGATCGCGCGCAGCTGAAGGCGCTGAACGATATGCTGCTGGCGGCGAAATCGAACTGGGCGTCGTTTGGGTCGGACACCGCCAAGGATGTGCTGGTATCGGGCGATGCAGCGGCAGGGATGATCTATAACGGCTTTTCCGCCAAGGCCCGGGCCGAGGGCGCCAATGTCGAATACGCTTACCCCACCGAAGGCAATGTGATGTGGATGGACAATGTGGTCTTGCTGAAAGACGCGCCCAACCGCGAAAATGCGTTGAAATTCATGAACTTTTTGCTGGTGCCGGAAAACGCCGCTGCCGTTACCAACTATGCGGCCTATACGTCTGGCGTTATGGGGGTGGAACCGTTTCTGGACGCGGCCATCAAAAACAGCCCTGAAAACAACCCACCCGCCACAGCCACGCCCGGCAGTTTCGCAATGGCCTGTGATCAGGACACGCAAAAGCTGTACGACGCGATCTGGACGAATCTGAAAAAGTGAACCCCGTGGCCCAAAGTTGCGCGCTTTGGGCCATCTTTCCAAAAGGCACCCTATGCATTTTCACATTGGCCAAATATCCTGCGGAGGAGGCATAATTGCAGCGCAATTGTGCCCGGGGGCGCAAAGCCCCCGGCGATGCCGATGAAGATCGCGATCCTGCAAACCAACTCCCCCCAAGGCAACATCGATTTGGCCTTCGCCGACCTGACAATCGCCCTGAACGCGGCAGGCGCTGCCGGAGCCGTAACTCTGGTCGCGCCAGAGGCCTATCTGCCCGGCTATAACCATGATCATATCCCCGCCCTTGCCCAACCGCAAACCGGGGATTGGCTGGGCCGCTTGGCCACGCTGTGCCGCCGTGCGAACTGCGGCTTGGTTGCAGGTTACGGCGAACGCTATGGCGCACAGGTTTATAACGCCGCCGTTGCCTTTGATGCCGCTGGCACTCAGATCGCGCATTACCGCAAAATTCAGCTTTATGGTGCCCGCGAAGCCGCGATTTACCAGCCCGGTGATGCCTATACGACGTTCGATCTGAACGGCACCAAAGCCGCGCTGCTGATCTGTTATGACGTGGAATTTGCCGCGCATATCGCGGCGTTGGCGGCAAGGGGTGTGCAGGTCATCCTTGTACCCACCGCCAATATGCAGCCCTTCACCCATGTCGCGGCCTTCACCGTGCCCGCGATGGCCGCTAACTATGGCGTCAGTATCGCCTATGCCAATTATTGCGGGGTTGAGGGCGATCTGAGCTATACCGGCAATTCCCTGATCGCAGGCCCGCACGGCGAGGTGTTGGCGTCTGCCGGCACTCACCCCGCGCTGTTGATTGTCGATCTGCCAGACCGCGATCCGGCGCGCCTGTCCACCCAATCCGCCGATCTGCGCAAGGTCTGATCCATGCCGCGTGACCCCCGCTATGACATCTTGTTTGAACCAATGCAGATCGGGCCCAAGACCGCGAAAAACCGGTTTTACCAAGTGCCGCATTGCAATGGCGGCGGCTATCGCGATCCGTCCGCCGTGGTTGAAATGCGCCGTACCAAGGCCGAGGGCGGCTGGGGCGTGATCTTCACCGAACAGACCGAAATTCACCCCAGCAGCGAAATCACCCCCTTTATCGAACAACGGCTGTGGGATGATCGCGATATCCCCGCCCTTACGCGCATGGCCGAAGCAATGAAAAGCCACGGGGCGCTGGCGGGTATTCAACTGGCCTATTCCGGGATCAACGGCCCGAACCTTTATTCGCGTGAGGTGCCGCTGGCGGTCACCGGCGGCCCGATCCTGACCTTTACATCAGATCCCGTGCAGGCCCGCACGATGGATAAATCCGATATCGCCAATCTGCGCCGCTGGTTTCGCAATGCCTTCCGCCGCAGCCAACAGGCAGGGTTTGATATCATCTGCCTTTACGGCGCGCATGGCTTTGGGATTTTGCAGCATTTCCTGAGCCGTGCCACCAATCAGCGCAGTGACGAATATGGCGGCAGTCTGGAAAACCGATCCCGGTTTTTGCGCGAAGTGATTGCCGATGCGCGGGATGAAACGAAGGGCGAGATGGCCGTGTCCTTGCGCCTGTCGCTGCATGAGGCCGGGGCGATGGGCTTTTCCAACGCCGAGGTTCGCGATTTTATCGAAATGCACGGTGATTTGCCCGATATCTGGGATCTGGCGCATGGCACATGGGAGCAGTGTTCGGGCACATCCCGTTTCACCGCCGAGGGCGCGCAAGAGGATCTGGTGCGCGGCATCAAGGCGCTGACGTCAAAGCCCGTTGTGGGGGTTGGTCGGTTCACCTCTGCCGATACGATGGTGGCCCAGATCAAAACGGGGGTTCTCGACTTCATCGGGGCGGCGCGTCCTTCGATTGCCGATCCATTTTTGCCGCAGAAAATCGAACAGGGCCGTTTTGACGACATCCGCGAATGTATCGGCTGCAACATCTGCGTGTCGGGCGATATGACCGGGGGCATTTCGCGCTGCACCCAGAACACCGCGTTTATGGAGGAATGGCGCAAAGGCTGGCACCCCGAACGCAGCCGCGCCAAGGGTTTGTCGGACACCGTGCTGATTGTAGGCGCAGGGCCCGCGGGGCTGGAGGCAACACTGGCCGCGGGCAAACGCGGATATTCGGTGACTTTGGCCGAAGCCACCGCCACTTTGGGTGGCCGCGTCGCGCGCGAACGCCATCTGCCGGGGCTGCAGGCCTGGGGTCGGGTGGCCGATTATCGCACCGGGCAGTTGGCCCCGATGGCGAATGTGGCAGTCTACCGCGAAAGTCGGCTGACAGCCGAAGATATTCTGGCAATGGGCGCGCAACATGTGGCGATTGCCACGGGGGCCACATGGCGGCGCGATGCCGTAGCGCGGCTGCATCTGGCCCCCATCCCCACCGATCCCGCGATGCCCGTCTTCACCCCCGATGATATCATGGCAGGGGCAGGTCCGAGCGGGGGCTGCGTGGTGATCTATGACGATGATCATTTCTATATGGGCTCTGTGATGGCCGAGACGTTGATCGCGCGCGGCCTTGACGTGGAATTTGTCACCCCGGCCGTCAGGGTTGCCGAATGGACGCAGAACACGCTGGAACAATGCAGCATCATGCGCCGCTTGCTGGGGCTTGGGGTGCGCATTCACCTGTCAAAAGCCCCTTACGCCATCGGCCCGCTGGGCGTGACCTTGGGCTGCACGTGGACGGGGCAGCAGACGGACCTGCCCTGTGATGCGGTACTGATGGTGACAAGTCGGATGCCCAATGACACGCTATATCAATCGGTTATGACGCGACAGTCAGATTGGCAGGCAGCGGGTATCCATTCGGTTCACCAGATCGGCGATGCCGCCGCCCCCGGCCCCATCGCCTGGGCCACTTATGCGGGCAGGCGTTTTGCCGAAGAGCTGGATGCGACGGACATCGGAGATGGGTTGTCGTTTCACCGCGAGATTGCGGGATTGCTGACGGTGCCGTCGTTGTTGCCAACGGCTGGCTGATTTGAGCTGCAGGTTTGCTGCATCCAAGCGCGGGGGGTTTCACACCCCCGTCTCAATGGCCCTGCCATTGAGCCCCCCCGTGGGATATTTTTGAACAGAAAAAGCGAAATTTTAGTTAAATTTTAGGGAAGAGCCGGTTCAGCCGACCTGACCCAGCACCTGATCCGCAACCGCACCCGACCGCAGCATATCGGCCAGCGTCAGCGAGTCGATGATCACGAGATAGGTCCAGAATACATCGGCAAACACCCGGCGGATGCGGCAGGTTTGCTCATCCGTGCAATCTTCACAGCGTTGATAAGCGGATCGTGACAGGCAGGGCAGCGGGGCGATTGGCCCATCAATCAGCCGCAACAGTTCGGAAATTGACACTTCTGCCGGGGCCTGCACCAGCGCATAGCCCCCCGAGCGCCCCCGGGTCGAGGCAATGATCCCCGCATTGCGCAGATCAAGCAGAATATGCTCCAGAAACCGCTTTGGCGCGTCAGATCTTTTGGCAATCGCCTCAATTGTCAGCGGATCGGGGCGTGGCTTTGCAGCCTCATCTGCCAACACAAGCAAGGCCTTCAGCGCATATTTCATCTTCTGTGTGATCATCGCAAAAACGTATCCAAGCCCGCGCATATAATCAACGCCGAGAACGGTGAAAGCTATCGCAGATTAAAGAAAATTGCTGGATTTCAATGCCGGGCCAACGTGATATCCACCGGTTGGCAATTGCGCTTTTGCGCAGGCTAAAGATACTGCCGCAAAGGAAGAATAAGGAATGACGCGCATGGACGCCCTTCACGGCTTTGCCGACCCACAGTTTTCGCGCGTTCGCGCGGCGTTTGCCAGTTGCTTTGCCGACGATCTTGAAACCGGTGCTGCGGTGTCGGTGGTGGTTGATGGGGCGTTGGTGGTTGATCTGTGGGGCGGGCATATGGACGCAGCCCAGACCAAACCCTGGACGCGCGATACGGTCGTGAATGTCTGGTCGGTGACCAAGGGGATCACCGCGCTGGCGATTGCGATGGCTGTTGATCGGGGACTGCTGGAATATGATCAACCGCTGGCACGCTATTGGCCAGAGTTTGGTGCGCGGGGTAAGGGGGGGATCACGCTGGGTCAGGCCTTGTCGCATCAGGCAGGGCTGAACGGGCTGTCGACGGCGATGGATTTGCCGGGGGTTTATGACGGCGATGCCTACGCGCAGACTTTGGCCGATATGGCGCCGTTGTGGGAACCCGGCAGCCGGATGGTGTATCACGCCTTCAGCTTTGGCACCCTTGCCGCCGAACCCCTGCGCCGCGTGGATGGCCGCAGCATTGGGCGGTTTGTGCGCGAAGACATTGCCGCCGCTTTGGAGGTGGCGTTCTTTATCGGCCTGCCAGCCGATCAAGACCACCGTGCAGCCGAAGTGGTGCTTGGCCCCGGTCATTCCGATTGGGTGGCCGAGGTGCTGGCCAGCCCCTATCCGCAGTCTTGCGACAACCCGATGATTTTAGCCGACACCCCGAATGACCGACGTTGGCGGGCAGCAGAGATTGCAGGCGCTAACGGGCAATCGGATGCACTGGCTTTGGCCACCATCTATGGCGGTCTGGCCACGGGTGCATCACCTTTGATTTCGCGGTCGGGCTTGGCAGCCGCCGTCGCGCCGCGATTTGAGGGGGTTGATGCGATCTATCAGTCGCCCACCCGATACGCGGCGGGGTTCAAGTTGCAAGATCAGGCTTACGGTGCGCGGGCCTCGCGCAACAGCTTTGGTCATTGCGGTTGGGGTGGCAGCATGGCGTTCGCCGACCCCGAGGCAAAGGTGGGATTTGGCTTTGTCACCAACCGGATGCAGGGCTTTTCGGATGGGATTGACCCGCGCCACACACGTCTGACCGATGCGGTTTATGCCGCATTAGGCTGACAGCGACGCGATGGCATGGCGGGCGGCGGCGGTGACCGGGCCTTCGGTTTCCGACAGCAATGCTATCCGGTCAAACCGGGCTGGATCACGGTTTACCGATGCGCGCAGGGCTTGGCCGAATGCCATGCGCAATTCGGTGCCGATGTTGAATTTGCAAACCGCCGTGCGCGCCAGACTGCGCCGAAGGTCGGGGGCAAGACCTGATCCACCGTGCAGAACCAAAGGCAGGTTCGGGGCTGCCGCAATGATCGCACCCAGCCGGGCCAGATCAATCTGCGCATCTGCGTCTTGCATCAGATGCACATTGCCCACCGAAATGGCCAAGGCATCGACGCCGGTTTCGCGCCAGAACTGCGCCACCTGACCGGGGACTGTGCCGGTTGAGGCCACGCCATCGGCATAGCCGACAAACCCCAGCTCAGCCTCTGCCCCCACGCCATGCGCCCGCGCCATTAACGCCACCTCTGCGCTGCGGGTGATGTTTTCCGCCAGCGGCAGGGCTGATCCGTCATACATCACCGATGTAAAGCCGCACTCAATCGCCCTGCGGCACACCTCGAGATTTTCGCCGTGATCCAGATGCGCCACGACGGGCACCGAAGCCGTATCGGCCAGATACCGGAACATTGCCCCCAGAATAGGCAAAGGCGTGTGCGCCCGGCAACCGGGGCCCGCTTGCAGGATCAGCGGGCGGGCCTCGGCCTCGGCCGCCCGGACAAAAGCGCGCGCGTCTTCCCAGCCCAGAACCACCAACCCCGCCACCGCGGTGCCATCTGTCAGGCAGGGGCGCAACACGTCCGACAGCATGGCGCGGGTCATTTGAACTTGGCGATCATGTCTTTGATGCCCGGAATGGTTTCAATCTGGTCCGCATGGCTCGGTTGGAAATATTGCACCAGACTGCGCTGCGACAAACCGCCCAGAATGGTGAAGTAATACATCTCATACCCCGGCAAGACGCAGCAGGGATGATAGCCCTTATCAATCGCAACTGTCGAGCCATCCACCAGATGATAGGCATCGCCGGGTTCACCATCCATCCGCTGCAACATCTGCAGGCCCGATCCATGTGGCGGGTTAAAGCGGAAGTTATACGCCTCGTCGTGGCGAGTTTCCAACGGCAGTCGGTCGGTGTCGTGCTTGTGGCTGGGAAAGCCGGACCAGCCGCCCGCGCCGACAGTATAAAGTTCCGAGACCAACAGCCGCCCCACCCGGCCATGGTATTTTGTGCCAAGGATGTGCTTGATCTTGCGGTGGGTTTTGGTGTCATCCGACCCGTACTGCACGGGGTCTATATCGGCGGCGCGCACGGCAAAGGGCGGCAGAATCTGATCGTATTTCGCGCCTGCGATAAAAACTTCCGCCTGATCCGACACGCAGGTTATCACCGCCGCGGCGCTGGTTGAGATATAAACGCCTTCAGGCTCGCCATCCCAGACATTCACCCGGCGGGTGCCGATATTTGTGAACCTCTCCCCCGCCGTAGCCACATCAATCGTACCCGTTGCCGGTACAATGCAGGTTTCATAGCCCAACACGGTTGAAGTGAAGGATTGCCCCCGTACCAGTTTGACGATGTTGAAATACACCAACG
>JAYUHO010000274.1:0-4118 GCA_043766915.1 Cypionkella sp. | reverse complement strand
ATTGACCGAAGGCTCAATCCTGCGGGTTTTCTTTATCTGTGGCGCGTTCACCGGCGTGATCGGCACGATTTTTGGCGTCATTCTGGGCTGTCTCTTTGCCATTTATATCGACAGCATCGTGGCGTTTATCAACTATCTGACGGGCGGCGAGGTTTGGGATCCGGCGGTGCGCGGCATTTATGCGCTGCCTGCCAAGCTGCAACTTTATGATCTTTTGAAGGCCGTCGCGCTGTCGTTGGGGCTGTCGTTCATTGTCACCATTTTTCCGGCGCGCAGGGCCGCCCGGATGAACCCGGTTGAGGCGCTGCGCTATGAATGATTTCGCGCTGGAACTGGCGGGCATCGAAAAGGTCTATAACCGGGGCAAACCATCCGAAGTGGTGGTGCTGCGCGGGGCAACCCTGGAAGTGAAGCGCGGCGAAGTGGTGGCGCTGGTTGCGCCATCGGGGGCTGGCAAATCAACCTTGCTGCATATCGCGGGGCTGTTGGACACCGCCGATCAGGGATCGGTTGCGCTGGGTGGGCGCAATATGGTGGGGCTGGCGGACCGTGCCCGCACCGAAGCGCGGCGGGCCGATGTGGGATTTATCTATCAGTTTCATCATCTTCTGCCGGAATTCACTGCCCTTGAAAACATCGTGATCCCGCAACTGGCCAATGGCGTGCCGCAGGCCGAGGCCGAAGCCCGCGCGCTTGACTTGCTGGGCCATGTCGGCGTCGCCCCGCGCAGCAGTCATCGCCCGGCAGCACTGTCGGGGGGCGAGCAACAGCGGGTGGCGTTTTGCCGGGCCCTTGCCAACCGCCCCAAACTGCTGTTGGCGGATGAGCCGACCGGCAATCTTGATCCGGCAACAGCCGATCAGGTGTTCGCAGCGTTGATGTCTTTGGTGCGCGAAACCGGTCTTTCGGCGCTGATCGCCACGCATAACATGGATCTTGCGGCGCGAATGGACCGCATTGTGCGGCTGGATCAGGGCCGGGTGATTTAGATCAATCCTTGATCCGCCGGAACGTGGTAAGCGTTGCGTTCCTTAAAGCGTGTTGCCTTCAATGGGGTTCACCACATTGAAGGCAACACGCAACATTCCCAGTCTCAGTTTGTCTTTGGTTGCAGCCAATCTGAGTCAGATTGGCTGCAACCCGCTCTAAAAGGATCGCCCCATGCCCCGCACCCATTTCGCCGTTTTGATCGCCGCCCTTGGCCTTGCCGCCTGCGTGCCGCCGGATACGTCTGTATCAAACGACTCGCCCGCCGAGGATTACGCCACCTATTGCTCGGCCTGCCATGGCGCGACCGGCTTGGGGGATGGCGACATTGCGGCGGAGTTATCCAAAAAACCCGCCAATCTGACGCGGCTTTCTGCGCGCAATGGCGGCGTGTTTCCCACCACGCGCGTCATGGCACAAATCTGGGGCTACGCCGGGGCGAAAGGCCGCGGCGTGATGCCCGATTTCGGGCCGCTGATGGGGGGCGAGACGGTGCTGTACGATGGTGGCGACGGGATAGAGACACCGACGCCGCTGCGGCTGGTGGCGCTGGCCGAGTATCTGAAAACCCTTCAGGTCAAATAGGCGGGTCATCCTGCATGTGCCGCGCCAGCATCGACCACAGGATCAGAAAAACCGCGATGGGAAAGCCGATAGCAAAGGCGACCAGCATATCCTTGTGAAATTCCGACAACCCGCCAGAGGCCGCCAGCACCATGCCGATCACCAACTCCACCCCCAAGCCAAAGATCATCAACACGCAAGGTGGGGCGGTGAACGGCGTCAGCATAGCGGCCTCTGGCAGTTGGAATACCAAGGCACGTTAGGCATGGGGTGGTTAAGGATAGGTTAACGGGTGGAAGGTTTGTAGGGTGAGCCTTCAGGCGCACCAATGACCGCGAACATGATGCGCCTGAAGGCTCACCCTACAAGCCCCAAAGCGCGCCGCAACGCCGCATTGGCGCGGGTCTGCCAGCCTTTGCGGCCCTGCTTTAACTGCGCCAGAACGTCGGGGTCCAGATACATCGTCACACGGCGCTTTTTGTCAGACGCGGCCAATGGCATTCAATTTTTGAGCTACTTTGTAGTATTGCTGTTGACGACGCAATCACCCACCTAACTCAAATCGTTACTGCGAATGAGTGAGACCGAGTCTGGTTTCCACTTACCCTGCCTCAGAGCCCATAGGCCGTATCTGTGCGAAACGTAGACTTTAAGCACACCAGTAAATCTATCATTGCCCATCAAATGAATCGTCAAATAAGCTTGCGGAAATGCCATGAATATTTTTTCAAAGTCAACTCGATCTGTTCCAAATTTACTTATCATCACTTTCTTGATTTGAGTAGCGTTGTTAGGCTGAAGTAACATGGATTTGTAGTATGATAAGAAAATAACTCTTTCATCTCTACCGAGGACAGGGCTTTCGGAGTAAGTTACCGGAATATTATACGTTGTCCACATTGAACTTCCAATGTTGAAAATATCCTTGACGTACAATCGACAGCTTATTTTAACATCAATTAAATCTATGTGGCCGCGTTTCGATACTTTAACAGAGTACCTTGATCTCTGCTTGTCTTTAAGATCTTCTGAGCGAATGAATTCTGAAAATTTAATTGTCGGGCTCATTAACTTATGAAAAATAAGTAATGTTACTAAAGTCGAAAAAAACGCACCAAATTGGCTAAATAAAAATGAAAGTATTTTGGTTAATTCAAACATCCAACTCCTCCACAAACCGGGCATTCTCCTGAATGTACTGGAACCGCAATTCCGGTTTTTTCCCCATCAACCGTTCCACCAAATCCCCCGTCTCGCCCGGGGCTTCCTCGTCTATCGTCACCCGGATCAGTTTCCGGGTCAAAGGGTTCATCGTGGTGTCTTTCAGGTCTTTGGCGTCCATCTCGCCCAGCCCCTTAAACCGCTGCACGTCGATTTTACCCTTTCCGCCCAGACCCTTGGCCAGATAAATCTCTTTTTCTGCATCATCCGCCACATAAAGCCGCCGCGCCCCTTGGGTCAGGCGGTAAAGCGGCGGGCAGGCGAGGTAGAGGTGGCCTTTGTCGATCAGCGGCCGCATTTGGGTGAAGAAAAACGTCATCAGCAGGCTGGCGATATGCGCGCCGTCGACATCGGCGTCGGTCATGATGATGATTTTATCGTATCGTAAATCATCAACTTTAAACCGCGTGCCCATTTGCACGCCCAAAGCCTCACATATATCGCGGATTTCGGAATTATCGTTCAACTTCGATGATGCCGCCCCCAACACGTTCAGGATTTTACCCTTTAACGGCAACAACGCCTGATTTTCTCGGTTGCGCGCGCCTTTGGCCGAACCGCCAGCGCTATCGCCTTCAACAATAAACAATTCCGTATTGTCGCGGGTTTTGCTGGAACAATCCGTCAGCTTCCCCGGCAAGCGCAGCTTTTTGGTGGCCGTCTTGCGCTGCGTTTCTTTTTCCTGTTTGCGCTTTAGCCGTTCTTCGGCGCGCAGCACCAGAAAATCCATAATCGCGCCAGCGGATTTTGAATCCGACGCCAGCCAATTGTCAAAATGGTCGCGCACGGCGTTTTCAACATAGCGCGTAGCCTCTTCTGTCGCCAAGCGGTCTTTGGTTTGGCCAACGAATTGCGGCTCACGTATAAATACCGATATCAAAGCGCAGCCGCCCGCCAGCATATCATCGCGGGTGATCAGGTCGGCCTTGCGGTTTTTGGTTAACTCGCCATAGGCGCGGATGCCTTTTAAAATCGCTGACCAAAAGCCAAACTCATGGGTGCCGCCTTCGGGGGTGGGAACTGTGTTGCAATAAGATTGCAAAAAACCGTCGCGCACCGGTGACCAGTTGATCGCCCATTCCACTGATCCGGGCACGCCGAATTTTTCCTGAAACTGCACTTTGCCAGCAAAGGGGCGGTCGGCGTAGGTGGTGGTTTTCTGAAGCGTATCGCCAAGGTAATCGGCCAGACCGCCGGGGAAGTGAAACGTCGCCTCCATCGGGGTGTCGCCATCCGGGATCGCCGATTTCCAGCGGATTTCAACGCCAGAGAACAGATAGGCCTTGGATCGCACCATCCGCAGCAGGCGCGACGGGCGGAAGTGGTGGCTACCAAAGATATCGGCG
>JAYUHO010000273.1:0-4129 GCA_043766915.1 Cypionkella sp. | reverse complement strand
CCCCCGCCGAAATCCGGTTTCTGCTGCGCCTTGCGGGCAGCCTGAAAGAGGCGAAAGCAGCGGGCACCGAACAGCAACGCCTGCGTGGCAAGAACATTGCGCTGATCTTTGAAAAGGACAGCACGCGCACGCGCAGTGGTTTTGAAGTGGCGGCCTTCGATCAGGGCGCGCATGTCACGTATATCGGCCCGTCGGGCAGCCATATCGGCCATAAGGAAACCATGAAGGATACTGCGCGGGTGCTCGGCCGGTTTTACGACGCAATCGAGTATCGGGGATTTGCCCAAGCCGATGCGGAAACGCTGGCGGCATCCTCGGGCGTGCCGGTGTATAACGGCCTCACGGATGATTTTCACCCGACGCAGGTGTTGGCTGACCTTTTGAGAATGCATGAATTCACCCACAAACACCTGTCCGACATCGCTTTTTGCTATCTGGGCGACGCATCTGGCAATATGGCGGCGTCCCTGATGGTGGGGGCCGCGCTGATCGGGATGGATATCCGGCTTTGTGCGCCAAAAAGCCTGTGGCCCGATGCTGCGCTTGTCACGCGATGCAAAGGGCTGGCGCAAACCAATGGCGGGCAGATCACGCTGACGACCGACCCTGAGGTTGCGGCGAAGGGCTGCGACTATGTTTACACCGATGTCTGGGTGTCGATGGGCGAGCCGGACTCGGTCTGGGCCGAGCGGATCAAACTGCTCACGCCTTACCGCGTGACCGCCGCGGTCATGGCCGCCACCGGCAACCCCCACGCCAAATTTCTGCATTGCCTGCCCGCCTTTCACAACCGTGACACCGAAGTGGGCGAGGCGACGTTCCAGAAGTTTGGCATCGACTGCATGGAGGTGACGGACGAAGTGTTCGAATCCCCGGCCTCGGTGGTGTTCGATCAGGCGGAAAACCGGATGCACACCATCAAAGCGGTGCTTGTCGCCACGTTAGGGGCATAAGATGCGGATCGTGGTGGCGCTTGGGGGCAATGCTTTGCTGAAACGCGGTCAGCCGATGACCTATGAGGCGCAGCGCACCAATGTGCGCATTGCGGCGGTGGCTTTGGCGGATCTTGCAAAAGATCACCAGATTGTGGTCGCACACGGCAACGGGCCGCAGGTGGGTTTGCTTGCGTTGCAAGCCGCGTCCTATGCGCCGCAAACGCTGTGGCCGCTGGATGTGCTGGGCGCCGAAACCGAAGGCATGATTGGTTACCTGATCGAGCAGGAACTGATGAACGCCCTGCCTCCCGGTGCGCAATGTGCGACTTTGCTGACGCGGGTCGAGGTAGACCGCCAGGACCCCGCTTTCGATCAGCCAACCAAGCCGATTGGCCCGGTTTACACGGCAGAGCAGGGAAAAATTGTTGGGGCCGAGCATCTGTGGTCGATGGTGTCTGATCCCAAGGGCGGCTTGCGCCGGGTGGTGCCATCGCCACTGCCGCAACGCATTCTGGGGTTGGCGGCGATCAAGCTGCTGGTCGAGGCGGGCGTCTGCGTGATCTGCGCAGGCGGCGGCGGTATTCCGGTCGTGCGCAATACCACGGGTGGGATGGAAGGCGTCGAGGCGGTGATCGACAAAGACCGCACCGCCGCGTTGTTGGCACAGGCGCTGGACGCCGACGCGCTGCTGATGCTGACCGATGTTGCGGCAGTCATGCGCGATTGGGGCACGCCCGCCGAGGCTGCGATCAAAACCATCACGCCCGATGCGCTGGACAAGATGACCTTTGCCGCAGGGTCAATGGGCCCGAAAATCGCCGCCGCCAGTGCGTTTGTGCGGGCAGGCGGAACGGTTGCCGGGATCGGCACATTGGCTGATGCCCGTGCGATCCTGGAAGGCCGGGCAGGCACACAGATCCGGGTGAAACCACTGCAGGCCGGGACCGGCCAGACACCACAGCCGCAGCAATCCGGATCAGTGCAGGCTTAAAGCGGTTCAGCTTTTGTTGGAAACAACGACATCGGAAATCGCGATCAAGCGAAGCGAGAGGCAGCGAATTCCCAGTCCAGACAAACCCGAACCGCCCTAATCGCGACCGGCGACAAGCGGTCGCGTTGCAAGGATCAGGGCGCCGACGATGGTTATTTCTGCCTGATTATTTCAACAACGGCCCGTCATGATCCAGATAGGCCGTGTCGAAGTCGGCCAATTCCACCAGCCGGTCGAAATCGTCGAACGCTACATGGCCTTTCTGAAACGTCAAAAGCTCCATCTCGCGCAATTGCCGCAATACCCGGTTCAAGTGAACGGCACTTAACCCAAGGGCATCGGCCAGCATGTATTGTGACAGCGGGCAGGCGTAGCCTTCCTTGGTGCCAAGCCCGACCAGTTTCAGTCTTGCGCCAAATTCCAGCAGATAATGCGCGGTGCGTTCCAGCGCGTTGCGCCGCCCGATGCCGACCAGATGTTCAACCACCATCGCCTCATCCCGCGAGGCGGCCCAGAGCACGGCCGTGGCCAGTCGCGGGGTGTTTGCAAAGGCTTCCAGCAGATCTGTGACGACCACCACCGAGGCCTCGACCTTGGTTACCGGTTCAATATTGTGATCAGCCGTGCGGAACAGCACCGACCGCAGACCCAGAAAATCGCCCGGTATCTGGAAATCAATAATCTGACGATTGCCGTTTGGCAGCATTTTGTATGAACAGACCCAGCCCTTTGCCAGAATATAGGCGGTCTGATCGGCCTGCCCCTGATGCACCAGATCGACGCCCGCGATAAAGGTGCGCCGCCGCTGGTGCAGACGGTCAAGCATCGCGAGGTCTTCGTCGGACAATGCGACGAAGGCACTTAGTTTACGCGCCAGGGGACTGGTCTGAATCATTAATTAAATCTCGTCTTAGAGTTGCGCAAAACCATCACACGAGCCATGCGCGGTGTAACGCTTTTGGCGATAGAAGTATGTGGCGATGCTGATATCGATCAGTTCAACTAAAAATAACTCTGCCAGACTGAAGATGGTTCCCGCTTCATTGGCAGATTCTGTCAGGGCATCCGGGAATATGGGAAAGACACATACAATGGCTCAGGTTAACGACGTTTCAGGCACAGCAGCACTTGCGATTTGCGAATCGCTTTTACTTGCCCTGAATGACCGCAACATCTTGCCGGAAGCTGAAATTATTGGAATTTTGAAAGACGCCGCAGCTGCGCATCACCATACCCCGAAAGATGATGGCCGCACCGGCCTTCATTCGGCGGTAGAAAAGTTGATCAACAGCATTCTGGCCGGGGGCAATTCGGTCCGCAGACGATAAGGCGGCGCTGTCAGACCGCAAGGATACCCACAAACCGCGCACCGACCCGCTGGCGCAACTCTTGCGGTTCGGCCTCCATCGCCTGGGCCATTGCGCGCAGTCGGCGGCGGGTGTCATGCAACTGGTCGATCAGGCCGATCACCACACCCAAGGCATCGTCGTCCAGATCGAAGTGATCGGCAAGCTCGCACAGCAGTTCCAGCCGCGCCAGATCCATGGCGCGAAACACCGGCGCGTTGTCCACAGATTGCGGGGCAACAAGATCAGCCTGCAGAAATGACGACAGCCGGGGCAAAGACAGGCCCGGAATGGCCGCAATCACCTGACTTTGCGTGAAATATTCGGTCACTGCGGCACCTCCTGCATCATCGTTTTGCGCGGATCATAGGCGTGGGTTTTGCGCCATTCGGTAAGATACTCGGCCAGACCTGCGTCAATTGCCTGAGGGGCTGTGATGCGCAGTTCAATCAGGGCATCGCCTGCGGGGCTGTTTGCACGCGCCACCCCCCGCCCGCGCAGGCGCAAAATCCGCCCACTGCTGGCACCTTTCGGGATGGTCAGGCTGACGGGGCCGTCGATGGTGGGGGCGGTGATTTTGCCGCCCAGAACAGCCTCGTCGATGGTGATCGGCAAGGTGATCAGAATATCGTCGCCGTCCCGGTGGAAAACCGGATGCGGCGCGATCTGCACTGTCACCAAGGCATCCCCCGCTGGCCCGCCGCCGTACCCCGCGCCTCCACGCCCGCGCAGGCGCAGGGATTGGCCATCTTGCATGCCTTTGGGGATTTGCACCTCAAGACTGCCCGCCTCGGGCAGGGTGATCCGGGTCTTGGCTCCCAGCACCGCATCCATGAACGACACCTCAAGCGTATAGC
>JAYUHO010000272.1:0-4130 GCA_043766915.1 Cypionkella sp. | reverse complement strand
TCTCTGGAAGAGGCCGCCTATGATCTGGGTGAAACGCCGCTTTCCACCTTCCGGCTGATCATTTTGCCTTTGGTGATGCCGGGCATCATCTCATCGCTGTTGATCACTTTCACCATCAGCCTTGATGAATTCATCATGGCGTTCTTTTTGGCGGGCACGGAAACCACTTTGCCGGTCTATATTTTCTCGCAGTTCCGCTTCCCCCAAGCCGTGCCGGTGATCATGGCGCTGGGAACCATATTGGTGCTGCTGTCGATCACCTTGCTGACCATCGCTGAATATTTCCGACGTCGCGGCATTGCCCGCACGGGTGGCAAAGATACCGGAGGCTTCCTGTGACGTCTGATTCCCAAAAAACCATGATCGAATTCCAAGACGTTCATAAATACTATGGCGATTACCATGCCCTGCGCGGGATCACCGCGACAATCCGTGCGGGGGAATTTTTCTCGCTGCTGGGGCCGTCAGGCTGTGGGAAAACCACGCTGCTGCGCACGATCGCGGGGTTCGAGGGCATATCGTCGGGTGTGGTGATGATCGACGGCAAGTCGATGGCGGGCGTGCCTGCCAACCAGAGGCCCACCAATATGGTGTTTCAATCCTATGCGATCTTTCCGCATCTGAGCGTGGAAGAAAACGTGGGCTTTGGCCTGCGCAAAGATCCGCGTTCGACGGCGGACAAGGCCCGCGCGGTGACCGAAGCGTTGGAGATGGTCGGCCTGCGCGGCTTTGGCGGCCGTGCGGCGCATGCGCTGTCGGGCGGACAGCGGCAGCGGGTGGCCTTGGCACGGGCGCTGATCCTGAAGCCCAAGGTGTTGTTGCTGGACGAGCCGCTGTCGGCGCTGGACAAAAAGATGCGCGAACAGATGCAGATGGAATTGATCAAGCTGCAACGTCAGGTCGGGATCACGTTTATTCTGGTGACGCATGATCAGGAAGAAGCGTTGGTGATGTCAGACCGCATCGCGGTAATGTTTGAAGGCGAGATTGCACAGCTGGCCGATCCTGAGACGTTGTACAGACGTCCTAACAGCCGCAAAGTGGCGGATTTCATTGGCACGATGAACTTTTTGCCAGCAAAAATCCTGTCGGAATCTGCCGGAAAAGTAGAGGTTGAAGCCAAGGGATTTGGCCATGTCTCACTGGATGCCGCCCAAATCACCGGGGCAGCGGGCGAGGGGGGATCGGTTGTGGGCTTCCGTCCTGAAACTTTGACGATCCTGTTTGACGGACAATCGGCGACGGATCGAGAAAGCATGGCCGTGGTCGAAGAGGTCGTCTATTACGGCGATATGACCTATTATGACATCAAACTGGACGGCACAGACAAACCCATGCGCCTGTCGATGCGCAACGTGTTCGGCCGCCCGGTGTTGGATATCGGCACCCGCACCCGGGTCGCGTGGGCCCCCGGCGCGCTGGTGCTGTTTCGCTAAGAAAGATGGATATTTAAGCCAGAATGAAAGGCTTAAGCATCGGGCCGCAGCAGGCCAAGGCCGCGCAAGTAAATACCGATGCCGGCCTCTAGCAGATCTTCGGGGGAAAACTGGCTTTTTGCGCCCGGGGCACCGCGCATGAACAGTTCCACCACGCCGTGGCTGAGCGCCCAGATATGGGCCGAAAACATCGACGAAGGCGGGCGTTTGTTGGCGGGCAAATGTTGCGACAATTGCTCAGCCGCAGTTTCCAGCACCGCGCGGGCTTTTTGCGCCGTAAGCGCCAGTTCGGGATGCGCGTTCAGCGACAAGCCACTTTCAAACATCGCCATGTAATGGCCGGGATATTTGCGCGCGAAGGCCAGATATGCCCGACCTGTTGCTTCAAACGCGGCCAATGCCGTTGGTCTGCCCCCGTTATAGGCAA
Source organism: Cypionkella sp. (assembly GCA_043766915.1). Lineage (GTDB taxonomy): Bacteria > Pseudomonadota > Alphaproteobacteria > Rhodobacterales > Rhodobacteraceae > JANNAT01. Next base: position 2,267 of record JAYUHO010000272.1, on the reverse strand, counting down.
ACTCCATCAATGCTGCGAAAATATCATAGCCTTGGCGGGCCACTTCGGCGATCAGATCTTCGCGACCGGCAAAGTGGCGGTAAACGGCTGCAGGGGTAACATCTGCAACCTTGGCGGCCTCGGACAGGGTAAAGCCATTCGGGCCCTGATCGGCAATCAGTGTAAGGGCGGCATCAATCAGCGCCTGTCGCAGGTTGCCGTGATGATAGCCACGTTTCACGTCTTGGGGCGGATTTTCGGGCCGCCGCAGATCTTGCCGTCAATCTTGCCGATGGCTTTAACGTCTTTCCCCGCAAAATCAAACGCATGCAGAACGGTTTGCAAGGCGGCGATCCGGGCGCGGTTTTTATCATCAGATAAAATCACCGTCCAAGGCGCGTGTTTGAAATGCGACAGCGCAAAGGTTTCCTCAATTGCTGCCGTATAAGCATCCCATTTTGACAGACCATCAATATCAATCGACGACAATTTCCACTGTTTCAGCGGGTCTTGTTCGCGGTCGAGAAAGCGTTTCAACTGTTCGGCTTGCCCCACTTCCAGCCACAGTTTGATCAGGGTGATGCCCTCATCGACAATCATCGCTTCAAATTCGGGCAATTGGTTGAAAAACTTGGCCCGCTGATCGGGGGTGCAAAAGCCGAACACATGTTCGATCATCGCGCGGTTGTACCAGCTGCGATCAAACATCGCGATCTCCCCGGCTGCAGGCAACCAATCGACATAACGTTGGAAATACCATTGTGCAGCTTCGCGGTCGGATGGTTTTGACAGTGCCACCACATTGGCCACACGCGGGTTCAGGTTTTCGCGCATCGCCGAAATCGTGCCGCCTTTGCCGGCTGCATCGCGGCCTTCAAACACCACGATCAGACGTTTGCCGGTGGCTTTGACATCGGCTTGCAGGCGCACGATCTGCAACTGCAGCGCGTCCATTTTTGCGGCGTAGTCTTTTTTCTTCATCTCTTCGCGGTAAGGATAGTCCTTCCACAGAATTTCATCCTTCGTCGCCGTCTCAATGGCGCGGCGCACCGCTTTGGGGGCGGTGTCGCGGAAGTGGCGGCTGATGGCGCCGTCAAACGGCAGGGCACCCGCGGGCGGTGTATCTGGCATGTCAGTCTCCCTTGGTTTGCACCCAATATGGCGATTACGGCGCAGATCGCAATGCGGCCCGCGCGATGGCGTCGAAGACAAGGCCGGTATGACTGTAATGCGGCATATGACCAGCCCCGTTGATCACCACCAGATGCGCGTTTGGCAGTCGCGCTGCAAAGGGGGCCGAATGTATTTTCAGCGGCACAATTGTATCGGCGGTGCCGTGCAGCATCTCAATCGGCAGGGTCAGGGTCGGATAGTCGGGCTCCATCGCCACGATCTGCGCGCGCAGGGCGTTCACCTGGCCTGCATTGGCCCGCAACGTTGACCGCCGCAGCATCAGATCGACATCAATCGCATCGCCATAGCCGCGCGGCACCGGGGAAGGGGCGAAAACGCCGGTGATCGAGGTATCGATATAGCTTTCTGGCACAAAGGCGGTGGCAAGCGGGATGATCAGCGCCGAGCCTGCACCGCTGGCCGTCAGTCGATACCCGATGTCCAGCGGCCCCGGCCACGGCAGCGACGGCGCGGATATCAGCACCAAAGCGCGCGGCTTCAGCGGCGCGTAAAGCGCCCAAGCCAAAGTCACCGATCCGCCATAGCTTTGCCCCACCACGATCGGATTGGTAACACCCAAGGTTTCAGCGGCGGCAGACAGCTGCAGCGCCTGACCTGTCAGGCTGTCATCGGCTATCGGACCAGACCAGCCCAATCCCGGGCGGTCAAAGGCGATCACGCGGTAGTGCTGCGACAGCTGTTCCATCAGCGGACCGGTCAGATCAAGCGCATTGCCCGATGCGCCATGGATCAAGATCAGATCGGGGCCGCTGCCTGCCATGATGTAATGTACCTGCGCACCGTTCACCGTGATGAACTGCCCGCGCGCGGGGTGGGCGGCCATCAGGGCGGCTTCACGCGACCCCGCACGCGCGTTGACATACAGCGAGAACGCCGCGATCAGCGCTGCAACAAGACCAAGGCTAACGCCCAATTTGCGCAATATCATAGGGGGTCGCCTGATATATCTCATTGATCCAATTGCCATAAAGCAAATGGGCATGGCTGCGCCAACGGTTTAGCGGCGGGTTGGCGGGGTTGTCGCCGGGATAGTAGTTTGATGGCACGTTGATCGGCGTGCCCGCATCCACATCGCGGTCATATTCCTGTTTCAG
>JAYUHO010000271.1:0-4139 GCA_043766915.1 Cypionkella sp. | reverse complement strand
GCAAAATAGATCCGCTGTGTGGCGTCGGGTTTGATGCCGTCAAAGATGCCCCGTACTGCGGTTATTGCGCGGGCAAACAGCACTATCGCAAATGCCCCGCCTGCCGCAGCAATCCCTTTGGCTCCTCGTTTCGCTGTCTTGGCAATCGGCTGCAAAGCAACCTCCACAAACCCTGCCGTCCGTTAAAGCAGACGCTTCTCCTTCTGGCAACAATCCTGCAAATTCGCACAGACGACTTGTGCGGCCCTGCCCTTCCCCTTACCCACCCCAACGCTTAGTCTGCGGGCGACAGCAAAGGAAATGATATGATCATCGAACTTGGCCTCGACACATTCGGCGATGTCACCCACGGGCCGGACGGTATGCTGCTGCCAATGGATAAGGTGATGCGCGACGTGGTAGATCAGGCGGTTTTGGCCGATCAGGTGGGCGTGCATTTCATCGGCCTTGGCGAACATCACCGATCAGATTTTGCCATTTCCGCGCCCGAGATCATCCTTGCCGCGATAGCCGCCCGGACCAACCAGATCAAACTTGGCACCGCCGTGACCGTGTTGTCGTCAGATGATCCGATCCGGGTTTTTCAGCGGTTTTCCACCCTGAACGCGCTGTCGAATGGCCGCGCCGAAGTTATCCTGGGCCGCGGATCATTCACCGAAAGCTATCCGTTGTTTGGGCTGAACCTCGACGATTACGAAGTGCTGTTTGAAGAAAAGCTGGACATCTTTGCCAAACTGGTGCGCCAGCCTTCCCTAACTTGGTCAGGCCAAACCCGCCCGCCGCTGACCGATCAGATCGTTTATCCGCCGCTTGGACCGCAAGGCCTGACCACTTGGGTGGGTGTCGGCGGCAGCCCGGAATCCGTGGTGCGCGTGGTGCGTCAGGACCTGCAGCTGATGCTTGCAATCATTGGCGGCGACCCGCGCCGTTTTGCCCCCTACATCGACCTCTATCACCGCGCCTGTGCGCAACTGGATCGCCCGGTGCGCCCGATCGGAGTGCATTCTCCGGGCTTTGTGGCCACCACCGATGAAGAAGCTGTAGAAACCCTGTGGCCACATTACCAGACCATGTTTGGCCGCATCGGTCGTGAACGCGGCTGGCCGCCCACCACAAAGGAGAGGTATCTGTCCGAGGTGCAGGATGGCTCGCTCTATGTCGGCTCGCCCCAGACGGTGGCGCGTAAAATCGCCGCCACGATGCGCGATCTGAAAATCCAGCGGTTTGACATGAAATATTCAACCGGCCCCGTGCCGCATAGCGCGCTGATGACCTGCATCAGACTGTATGGCGAACAGGTGATCCCGATGGTGAAGCAAATCATAGCGGGTTGATACCTGTAGGATTTCCCAACGGCATTTTGCTGATCCCCTCTAAACCCGGAACCCTTCTGGCACAGCATCGCGCCCGTCCAACACCAGATCGACCATCACTTCCGCCACTTTCGGGGCCATCCCAAAGCCGATCTTGAACCCGCCGTTGGCGACGAAGTGCCCCGGTCTGCCCGGCCATGCCCCCAGCAGCGGGGCGCGGGATTTGGCGCGGGGGCGGATGCCTGCCCACCGCGCCACGACCGGTGCCCCTGCCAAAACGGGCAGGGCCAACACCGCCCGTGCGTGCAGGGCATCGAGCTGAGCATCAACGCCCGCTACGTCACTCCAGCTGTGTTCCGACGTTGACCCGATTGCCACCGTGCCATCGGCATGCGGCACCACGTGCAGTCCATCAACGAATATTTGCGCCAATCCCGCGCCATCATACCGCAGCGACAATGCCTGCCCCTTCACCCCGTCACCGACTGCGCGGCCCAGACCCGCGCCCAGCGCCGCAAGGCCCGCCACGCCTGTGGCCCAAACCACGACGCCGTCGTCGGCCACATCACCAACCACCACCTCGCCACCCTTGGCGCGGATCGCAGCCACCAGAACGGCCAAAGCCGCCTTTGGCTGTATCCGCGCACTAAGTGTATCGCGCACCAACCACCCCGACGGTGAAACTGGCTCCCATGCCGCAACTGTCGCCGGGATAACCTGCCAATCGGCCGCCCCCCGCCACAGCGCTTGCGCCGTCAGCGCCCGCGCCCGCGCCAGATCAACCGCTGCCGCATCAGACAGCGGTTGCAACCGCCCCAACCGCGCATAGCCCGAGGCCTGTCCCGCCACTGCTTCGGCCTGCGCCCACCAACCCGCCGCCATCAGCAAACTGTCCAGCTGAAACGCTTTCTTCGGGTTCCATGCGTCGGGCACATGCGGGCACAGCGCACCAACCAATCCGCCGGATGATCCCGCGCCAATCGACTGGGTTTCCACCACGCGCACGCGGGCACCGCACAGCAGCGCTTCCCACGCGATGGAAAGGCCAAATATGCCGCCCCCCCGCACTGTCAGATCAACCCTTGCCAATCGCCGCCCCCTTGCGCATGGTCCGCCTGTTGCGGTTTTGCGGTATTCGTCTTGCAGCCAAGGCCAGACAATTCGCACAAAGCGCTGTGATCAAAGGCATAAGACAAATGACGGGCGGCGAACAGGCCAGTGATCAAGGCTGCGGGCTGACATGGCAAGATGGCGTTATTCCCATCTCGGATCGCTTTGATGATCCTTACTTTTCAAAGCAAGATGGTTTGGCTGAAACGCAGCATGTTTTTCTGGGCGGCAATGACCTGCCCGCACGCCTGTCGCCCGGTTTTCACATCGCCGAATTGGGCTTTGGCACGGGCTTGAACCTGTTGGCGACAGTGATGGCCTGCCCCCCCGACACTCCGATCACCTACACCAGTTTTGAGGCCTTTCCTTTGACCACCCCCGATATCGCCCGCGCCCTGACGGCCTTTCCGCAGGCTTTGGCTGTCGCTGATCCGTTTCTGGCCGCATGGGCGCAGCGGCTGACCCGGTTTGATCTGGGCCAGATCCGGGTGCAGGTGATCCTTGGCGATGCGCGTGATACGGTGCCAAAATGGCAAGCACTGGCTGACGCGTGGTTTCTGGACGGCTTCTCGCCTGCGAAAAACCCTGAACTGTGGTCCGCCGAGCTGATGGTCGATGTTGCCCGCCATACCGCGCCCAAGGGCACCTTCGCCACTTATACCGCCGCGGGCCATGTGCGCCGTGCCTTAACCGAGGCCGGTTTTGACGTGATCCGCAGCGCGGGGTTTGGCCGCAAGCGCCATATGACCACCGGACGGTTGCGATAATGCGCACCAATCGCAAGGGCATCGCGCTGATGATCGCCGCCGTCGCCAGTTTTGCGGCACAGGACGGATTTTCGCGCCACCTGGCAGACAGCTACAACACACTGATGGTGATAATGGTGCGCTATTGGGTGTTTGCGGGGTTCGTGTTGATCCTTGCCCTGCGCCGCCCGGAAGGATTTCGCGCTGCGGTGGCATCGACCCGTCTGGTCGCGCATATTGTCCGGTCTGTGCTGCTGGTGGCCGAGATTTGTATCATCGTCTGGGGCTATACTTTGATCGGGCTGATCGAAAGCCATGCGGTGTTTGCGATCTGCCCGCTGCTGGTGGTGGCGCTGTCCGGTCCGGTTTTGGGGGAACGCATTTCTCTGCGCCGCTGGATCGCGGTTGCCGCAGGGATGTTGGGGGTGCTGATCATCCTGCGGCCCGGGTCCGGCCTGTTTTCATGGGCCGCGCTGCTGCCGTTGGCGGCGGCTGTCATGTTCGCGACGTATTCCGTGCTGACCCGTCTGACCACGCGCGGAGAGCCGACATTTCCCGCGTTCTTTTGGCCCGGCGTCATCGGAGCGGTCTTGATGACAGGGATCGGCCTGCCGCAGTGGGAAACCGTCAGTCCGACCGATTGGGTGTTTCTGGGTATCTACGCCAGCATTTCAGTGCTGTCGCATTGGCTTTTGCTGAAATGCTATGAGGTGGCCGAGGCCTCCTCGGTGCAGCCCTTTGCCTATCTGCAGATCGTTTTTGTCTCGATCATTGGCATGACGATCTATGATGAAACGCTGGCGCTGCCGGTGATCATTGGCACCGTGTTAATCGTTGCAGCTGGAATTTACGCGCTGTGGCAGGATCGTGGGTCCGCGCAAATCAACCCCGCACCGCCACAATAATCCCGACATGCTATGGTGACCCCGGCGTGATTCGAACACGCGGCCTACGGTTTAGGAAACCGTCG
>JAYUHO010000270.1:0-27729 GCA_043766915.1 Cypionkella sp. | reverse complement strand
TGCTGGCGGGGCAAGTCTGATGTCCACCCCTATCCGGGTCCGCCGGTGGGACAGGCTGGGCACGGGCGGTATTGCGTTTACCGAGTTGGGGTTTGGGGCGGCCCCGTTGGGGAACCTTTACCGCGCAATTTCCGAAGACAATGCGCAGGGCATTCTGGCGCGGGCCTGGGCGGGCGGCGTGCGCTATTTTGATACCGCACCTTTGTATGGGCTTGGCCTGTCTGAAACACGTCTCAACCATTTTCTGCGCGGCAAACGCCGGGACGACTATGTGATTTCCACCAAAATCGGCCGCCTCATGCGCGCCTGTGCGCCCGATAAACGCGATGGATTTGGAAAATGGTTCGACATTCCCGCCCGCAATGAGGTTTACGACTACAGCTATGACGGGGTGATGCGGTCACTGGAAGCATCGCTGGAACGGCTGGGGCTGGACCGGGTAGATATTCTTTATGCCCATGATCTGGATGTCTTCACCCATAAATCGCAAACCGCCCTAGATGCCCGGCTGGCCGAATTCATGGCGGGTGGTTATCGCGCCTTGATAGACTTGCGCGATCAGGGGGTTATTCGTGCGTTTGGGGCGGGGGTGAATGAATGGCAACCCTGCCAATGGCTGCTGGAACGGGGGGATTTCGATCTGTTCCTGCTGGCGGGGCGGTATACATTGCTGGAACAAGAGGCGCTGGCGACGTTCCTGCCGATGGCGCAGGCGCGCGGCGTTGGGATTATCATTGGCGGCCCGTATAATTCGGGCATTCTGGCCACCGGGCCGCGACCGGGTGCATTCTATAACTATGATCCCGCCCCCGACTGGGTGATGACCCGCGCGGCGGCTTTGCAAAGTATCTGCATGGCCCATGGCATCCGGTTGGTCGACGCAGCGTTTCAGTTTCCGCTGCTGCATCCCGCGGTGGTGTCGGTGATTCCGGGCGGGCAAGGCGTGGTAGAAATGGACAGCAATCTGGTCGCTGCAAAAGCGGCAATTCCAGCGGCATTTTGGCAGGCGCTGAAGTCCGAAGGATTGTTGCGCGAAGATGCACCCACGGAATAACTATATCTATTATATAATTACGCATCATATCTCATGCATCACATGAAGATCTATCATGCCCCATAAAGCGCGCGCGCCACGATCAGCGATGTCGCGGCCGCGTCCTGCCGCGCCATCGCTGCTGCCAGTTCCGTGTCCGCCGCCAAGCAATCGGCAATCGTGCGCAGCCGCGTCACCAACCGGATATTCGCGCGCGCCTCGGCCACAGGATCAAGGCCTGCCAGATCGGGAAAGGTGTCAAAATAAATCACGCCGTCATAGCCCGTCCGCACAAGGGCCACCAACAGCTCCACCGTCTGCACCGGATGCACACTGCCCGCCATCAACCCATCATCGCGCTTGCCATAGCCATCGTTCAGATGCACGCCCAGTATCCGCGAATGCCGATCCGCCAGCATCGCGGCATAGCCAGGCATTTCCCCCGCATAAAGCACATGCGCGAAATCCAGCGTCACCCCGGTGTTTGCCCGGTCAACCTCGCGCAGCGCCAGCAGCGTCGTCGCCATATCGGGCATCAGCGCAAAGGCGCGCGGCTCATCCGGTTTGTATTCCACGGCGATATTCACGCCCGGGTTGTGATCGGCCACTTCGATCAGCGCGGCAATGGTGTCGTTCCACATCCGCCCGTAATCGCCCTGAAACGAATAATCATAGCCGTCCTGCCCCATCCACAACGTCATCAAATCCGCACCCATTTCGGCGCAGGCATCAATCCCGCGTTTGGTCAGATCAATCGCCGCCCGCCGCACCGCCGCATCGGGATGGGTGAACGCGCCCAGCTTAAAGCCGGACTCGGTGTAATACCGCATCGCCAATCCATTCAGCATCATGCCCTGATCGGCCAGCATTCGGCCCAATTGTGCCGGGCTATGCTGTTCAAAATGATCAGGATAGTTCAGATCCGCCGCGTTCAGCCCCCCCACACGGCCCGCACCAGCAATCATATCCGCCACCGAACCGCCTTTGATTTTAAAGGCATTCAGGCGCGTGGCATAGCGGGCGTGGTTGGAAAGGGTCATAAAACCTCGGCGGTAAAAGTCAGGGGTGAAACAATTCAGGATGGCTGCGTTCCAGCGGCTCGATAAACGTCAGCAATTGGCGCAGGTGATGGCGCACCGCCTCGCGGGCGGCCAGCGGATCGCGCGCCTCAAGTGCCGTCAAAATCGCATTGTGCTCGGCCAAAGTCGCGGCAACCCGGCCCGGTATTGGCAACACCAACTGCCGCGCGCGGGTCACATGTGCCGACGCGGTTTCCGACACCGCCCGCAATTTCCGAAACCCGCTGAACGACAACATCAGTTCGTGCATTTCCGAATCAAGCTTGTAGAAACCGGGGAAGTCATTTTCAGCAACCAAGATCGATTGCATCGCCAGATTGCGGCGCAGCAAAACCAGCTGCTCTTCGGTAATGATCGCCGCAACCCGTTCAATTGAGGCCAATTCGATGGCTTCGCGCAAAAATGCGCCCTCACGGATCTCGGCCATCGAAAAGCGCGCGACATAAGTTCCGGCCTGAGGCACCACATCGACCAACCCTTCGGCCGCCAACCGTGCCACCGCGTCCGACACCGGGCTGCGCGACACGCCCAATTCGGCGCAAATCTCGGGCTTGCGAACGATTTCACCGGGTTTGAACTGCAGCTCCAGAATGGCGCGGTGCAGCGTCTGATAGACTTTCGCCCCCAAAGACCCCGCGAACATTTCTAACGGCAACAGACGTGTCCCCGACAAGGACTGCGCCTGCAAGATGGGGTCTTGTGACGGGGGGCGTTGCGGCTGTAACATGCTAACATGTTAGACGAGACGGACGCGGTGATCAAGGAATGGACACATAAATGACGCAAGCCCTGCAGGCGGCCCTTCAGTTGAACCCAAACGACAGCGTTGTCATCGCGTTGAAAGACATTGCGGCGGACACCGCTCTTGCAGGATTTGGCGTAACCACCCAATCGGCTGTTCCGCGCGGTCACAAGATTTCGCTGCGAGAAATGGCGGTGGGGCAGGCTGTGGTGCGCTATGGGCAGATCATTGGACAGGCGTTGGTGCCGATTGCTGCGGGCGCGCATGTCCACAGTCATAACCTGGGGATGGGCCCGCACAGCACGGATTATGCGTTTTCCACCGACTGCACGCCGCTGCCCGCTTTGCCGCCCCGCGATTTCATGGGATTTCACCGCGCTGACGGGCAGGTAGGCACCCGCAACTACATCGGGATTTTAACGTCGGTGAATTGTTCCGGCTCGGTCGCGCGGTTTATTGCAGAGGCGGCTGAAAAAGATCCCGTGCTGTCAGCGATGCCCAATATCGACGGCTTTGTGCCGATCGTGCATTCGACGGGCTGTGGCATGTCGGGCGTGAACGAAGGCTATGACACCTTGATGCGCACGCTGAAAGGCTATGCGCGCAACGCCAATTTTGCGGGAATTTTGTTGGTGGGACTGGGCTGCGAAGTGATGCAGGTGCCCGATCTGGTCGGCCAGGGCCGCCTTCGCCCCGATGGCAACTTCCGCTATATGACCATTCAGCAAACCGGAGGCACGCGGGCCACGATAGAGCGGGGTCTGTTGGTTTTGCGTGAAATGGCCGAAGTGGCTTCGCGCTGCGTCCGATCCCCTGCTCCGGTGTCAAAGCTGATCATCGGGTTGCAATGCGGCGGATCAGATGGCTATTCCGGCATCACGGCAAATCCCGCTCTTGGACATGCGTCCGACTTGCTGGTGCGGATGGGCGGCACGACCATTCTGTCAGAAACCCCCGAGATTTACGGTGCCGAACATCTGCTGACCCGCCGTGCCGCCACGCCCGAAATTGGCCATAAACTGATCGAGCGGATCGCGTGGTGGGAAGACTATACCGCGCGTAACGGCGGTGAGATGGACAACAATCCCAGCCCCGGCAACAAAAAGGGCGGGCTGACGACGATTTTGGAAAAATCTCTGGGGGCGGTGGCAAAAGGCGGCACAGCCCCCTTAAGCGGTGTTTACAAATTCGCCGAACCCATCACCACACCCGGCTTTGCCTATATGGACAGCCCCGGCTATGACCCCTGTTCGGTCACTGGCCAGATCGCCTCGGGGGCCACGATGATTGTGTTCACCACCGGACGCGGATCGGTTTCGGGATATAAACCCAGCCCCTGCATCAAACTGGCGACCAATTCCGAAATGTATCACCGCATGGCTGAAGATATGGATATCAACTGCGGCGATATCTTAACGCATAACATTAGTATTGAGGCAAAAGGCGTTGAAATACTTGAGGAAATTATAAAAGTTGCGTCCGGAAAACAATCACTGTCTGAACATCTGGGCTTTGGCGGGGCAGAGTTTGTGCCATGGCAGATCGGCGCCGTGATGTAGGACGATTTGGCCCCAGAACAGGGCCTCCGGCGGGGATATTTTGACCATTGTGAATGCGCGGGGAGGCGCGATTTCCTCTTGGTCTGACCACCTGCCGGATAGCTTCCTGGTGCACTGCGAATTCAGCGTCGTCCATTACGGTGCGGCCAGGTCGGTCCCCAAAATCAGCGCCGAAATCTCGGCCACACCGCGTTGCACCAAATCTGCCCGCCCGCGGGATTCGACGTTCAACCGCAGCAATGGTTCGGTGTTAGAGGCCCGCAGATTGAACCGCCAGTCGCCGAAATCCAGACTTAACCCATCCAGATCATCGCGCGCCTGCGCTTTTGGCGCATAGGCGGCGTCTATCCGGACCATGCAATCGCGCGGGCTGACAACTTTGAAATTGATCTCGCCCGACGACGGAAACGCGGTTCGGCGCGCGGCCAACAGATCGGCCAAAGATGTGCGCGACCGACCAATCAATTCGGCGACCAGCAGCCACGGGATCATCCCGGAATCGCAGGCCATGAAATCACGGAAGTAGTGATGCGCTGACATCTCACCGCCATAGACGGCCCCGGCATCGCGCATGGCCTGTTTCACAAAGGCGTGGCCTGTGCGCGAGGCAACCGCCACACCGCCGGATTGAGTAACAATATCAATGGTATTCCAGATCACACGCGGATCATGGACAATACGTGCCCCCGGCTCTTTGGCCAAAAACACCTGCGCCAGCAGCCCCACGATGTATTCGCCGGGCACAAAGGTTCCGCTGTGATCAAACAGAAAACAGCGATCAAAATCGCCATCCCACGCCACTCCCATGTCGGCCCCTGCCGCAATCACCGCCTGCGCCGTGGCGGGTTGGTTTTCGGGCAGTAAAGGGTTCGGGATACCGTTGGGAAAACTGCCATCGGCGTTATGGTACATCCGTACAAACTCCAGCGGCGCACCTTTGGCCGCCAACTGCACTGCGATGGCGTCAAAGGTCGGGCCAGCCGCGCCATTGCCCGCGTTCACCACGATTTTTAAGGACCGCAATGCGCCCAGATCAACAAAGGACAGCACTTTATCGACATAGGCGGCGCGCACACCGCCACCCAGCTTCCACGCTCCCTGCCCCTGAACGGCGAATGCACCAGACTCTGCCAGTGCCTTGATCGCCGCCATCCCGGATGCCGCATCCAATGGCGCAGACCCGCGCCGCACCATCTTTAAGCCATTGTAATTCATCGGATTGTGCGAGGCGGTCACTTCGATGCCGCCATCTGCGCCCAGATGGGTCACGGCGAAATACATCTCTTCGGTCCCGCACAGGCCCAGATCGATCACCTCACAGCCTGCCAGCATCAGGCCTTCGCTTACCGCCCCCGCAAGGGCCACCGATGACCCGCGCGGATCCCGGCCCAGCACCACCCGGCGGGCCCCCAAAACTTCGGCAAAGGCACGGCCAATGCGCAGGGCAATGTCTTCGTTCAGCTCTTCACCCAAGCGGCCGCGCACGTCATAGGCAGTAAAGCAGGTGTAATTGGGCACGGGCGACCTCTTGGCTGGCGACTTGCTGCGAACCTTACCGTTGCAACCCCGCGCTTTCCATCCCCAACCCCGCACTTTCCAAAATGGCCCCCACCCCCTATAAGACGGCGAACCCATGGAGAGCATGCGATGCGCAGCGCCGAAATTACCCGAAAAACCAATGAAACCGCGATTTCGGTGGCGATCGCATTGGATGGCACTGGCCGATCTGACATCAAGACCGGCGTTGGCTTTTTCGACCACATGCTGGATCAACTGGCGCGGCATTCGCTGATCGACATCACACTGGCCGCAACGGGCGATCTGCACATCGACGATCACCACACGGTGGAGGATTGCGGCATTGCCTTGGGGCAGGCCCTGACCCGCGCCTTGGGCGACAAACGCGGCATCCGGCGCTATGGCGATTGCCGCCTTGCGATGGATGATGCGCAACTGTCTTGCGCGCTTGATCTGTCGGGGCGGCCCTATCTGGTGTGGAATGTTGAGTTTCCGACCGAGAAAATCGGGGCCTTTGACACGGAACTTGTGCGCGAATTTTTTCAGGCCTTTGCCACGCATGGCGGCATCACCCTGCAGATCGACAAGGTCCATGGGCTGAACAGCCACCACATCGCCGAGGCCGCGTTCAAATCGGTGGCGCGGGCGTTGCGGGCTGCGGTTGAACCTGACCCGCGCGCCACAGCTGCCATCCCGTCCACCAAGGGCAGCCTGTAGCCGATGCTGACGGTTCTGGTTGATTACGACAGCGGCAATCTGCATTCCGCGCACAAGGCGTTTGAACGCATGGCGCGCGAGGTCGGGGGCGGCGAGGTTCTGGTGTCTTCGCACCCCGCAGACGTTGCCCGCGCCGATCGCATCGTGCTGCCGGGCGATGGGGCGTTTCCAGCCTGCCGCGCGGCTTTGGGCAGCTTTGGCGGGTTGTTTGAGGCGATCGAAGACGGCGTGACGCGGCAGGCCAAGCCGTTTATGGGCATTTGCGTCGGCATGCAGATGATGGCTGCCTGGGGTCGGGAATACACCGACACGCCGGGTTTTGACTGGATCGGCGGCGAGGTGGTGAAAATTGTCCCCGATGACCCCGCGCTGAAAGTGCCGCATATGGGGTGGAATGATCTGGTGATTGATCAGGGGGGTGCAGCGCACCCGGTCTTGGTGGGGATTTCCACAGGCGATCACGCCTATTTCGTGCACTCCTACCACATGAAGGTTGATCACCCCGCCGAACGGCTGGCCCATTGCGATTACGCAGGCGATATCACGGCAATTATTGGCCGCGACACGATGATCGGGACGCAGTTTCACCCCGAAAAATCCCAAGCCACGGGTCTGCGGTTGATTGCGAATTTCCTGACTTGGAAACCTTAAGCCGGTTCAACCCGCAAAAACCCGCCGCCACAGCCGCCCATCAATTGCCGCCAATCCTGCTGCAATCAAACCAAACCCCGCCATATGCTGGACCTGCAGGGTTTGATCCAGGAAAATCACCCCCAACAGCGTGGCCGATACCGGGATCAGGAACGTCACCAGCGACAGATTGATCGCGCCCGCCGAGGCGAGCAGCCTGAAATAGATCAGATAGGCCAAGGCGGTCGACAGCGCCGCAATGCCCATCACCGCGCCGATCACCCGCAGGGATGGCATGGCCAGCGCCCAGGGCTGATCCACCCAAAGCCAGACCGGCAGCAGCAGCAGGGCCGAACAGGTGACCTGCCCCCACGCGATGCTTAACGGGGCCACGCCCATCCGCTTGAACCTGCGGCTCCACAATGTTGCCAGCCCGTAGAAAAACGCCGCTGTAAGGCAGGCTGCACTGGCCCAGAGATCGCCCAGCGCCATGCCGCCCATCATCACCACCACGCCCGCAAATCCCAACCCCAGCCCAACCGCCTTGGGCGCAGTGATCTTTTCATCGGCGGTCAAAAGATGCGCCAGAACCAGCCCCCACAGCGGCGTGGTGGCGTTCAGAATCGCGGCCATCGCCCCGGTGATCTGACCTTGGGCCAGCGCAAACAGCGTGAATGGCATGACGTTGTTCAAAAACCCCATGCCGATCAGCGCCAACCACACCGCGCGGCCTTTCGGAAAACGGCCCCCCGTTGCGACAATCGCAATTGCCAGAAACCCCGAGCCTAAGGCCACCCTGCCCCAAACCACGCTTAACGGCGGCAGGCCTTCTAACGCCACTTCGACAAAAAAGAATGACCCGCCCCACAGCAGGGACAGGCCGATCAATCGCATCCAGTCTTTTGTCGACATCGCCGCCTCCTCGATTTGCCCGGTCATACCACGGGAAAATCAAGGCGCGCGACCCGTAAGCTGCGGTTTACTTCACCCGCGTCCAGGTGCCGCCATCGCGGCAAATGCCCAGCACACAGCCGCGCACGGCAAGTTTGTCGCCCGTCAGTGTCATGTCAGAGTTATAAGTCTTATCGCGGTCCGGGCTCCAGACCTGACCGTCATCGTACAAACCGTCGGGATAGGCGACCATATCCCAGATGATGTTCTTGCCGATATTATCGCTTTTCATCTCTGCGCCCGTGCTGTCGAACGATTTGATCAGCTTGCCACAAAACGCAGGCCCGCAAGCCGCAACTTTGACATAGCCGAAGTTGCCATTGTCATCAGGCTTGGTTTTCCACACGCCTTCCACCGGATCAGCAAAGGCCGCAGTTGCCGCGAAAAGCATGGCGGCGGCCAGTGTCAGTTTCTTGATCATCTTAAATCCTCCCCCCAAGGTTGTTGCGACAGTTTCATAAATTTAATCGCAATCAAGCGTGACGTGGGGTCGCCATTTCCAACGGCCCCCCTTGGCAAGCCGGGCGCGTCTGCGTATCCCAAGCGCAACCGATGAAAGGCCTGCCATGATCCTTTATCCCGCGATTGATCTGAAAGACGGACACTGCGTGCGGCTTCTGCGCGGTGAGATGACGGCGGCCACGGTGTTCGGCGATGACCCGGCGGCACAGGCGGCGGCCTTTCAGGCGGCGGGGTGTGACTGGCTGCATCTGGTCGATCTGAACGGGGCGTTTGCGGGGGTTCCGGTGAATGGAGCGGCAATCCGCGCGATTTTGGCGCGGGTGACTGTGCCGGTGCAACTGGGCGGCGGCATCCGCGACATGGCGACGATCGAGATGTGGCTGAATGCCGGGATCGCACGCGTGATCCTTGGCACCGTGGCCGTAGAAAATCCCGATCTGGTCCGCGCCGCCGCCCGCGCTTTTCCCGGTCAGGTGGCGGTGGGTATTGACGCACGCGCAGGCTTTGTCGCCACCAAAGGCTGGGCCACCGAAACCGATGTTAAGGTCACGGATCTTGCCCGCAGTTTCGAAGACGCCGGCGTGGCGGCGATCATCTACACCGATATCGACCGCGATGGTGCAATGGGCGGGCCGAACATTCCGGCGACTGAGGCGTTGGCCCGCGCGGTGACAATCCCGGTGATTGCCAGCGGTGGCGTGTCGTCGATGGACGACCTGATCGCGCTGCGTGATACCGGCGTGATTGCGGGGGCCATTTCGGGGCGCGCGCTTTATGACGGGGCGATTGATCTGGCGGCGGCGTTGCGGGTGTTGAAACTCTGATTTCACGTTGGTGCAAATACTTTCGGGGGCAGCATTTGCCTTGCAAATGCGACAGGGGGCAGACAGCCCCCTTTTCGCCAGCCGTCGGGCAGGATAAGGTCGCGCCATGCTGAAAACCCGCCTGATCCCCTGCCTTGATGTTGCCAATGGCCGCATCGTTAAAGGCGTGAACTTCACTGCCTTGCGCGATGCGGGCGACCCGGTTGAGGCCGCACGCGCCTATGATGCCGCAGGCGCGGATGAGTTGTGCTTTCTCGACATCATGGCCACCGAAGAAAACCGCGGCACGATGTTCGATCTGGTCACCCGCACGGCGGAGGCGTGCTTTATGCCCCTTACCGTCGGCGGCGGGGTGCGCACCCCTGAAGACGTGCGTGCGCTGCTGCTGGCGGGGGCGGATAAGGTATCGTTCAACTCTGCCGCCGTCGCCAACCCCGATGTGGTGCGCGACGCCGCCGCCCGCTTTGGCAGCCAGTGCATCGTGGTGGCGATTGATGCCAAAACCGTCAGCCCCGGCAAATGGGAGATTTTCACCCATGGCGGACGGCGGGCCACCGGGATTGACGCCGTGGAATTTGCGCGCCTGGTGGCGGCCAGAGGGGCCGGTGAAATTCTGCTGACCTCGATGGACCGGGACGGCACCAAATCGGGGTTCAATCTGCCGCTGACCCGCGCGATATCGGATGCCGTGTCAATACCGGTGATTGCGTCTGGCGGCGTTGGTACTCTGGATCATCTGGTCGACGGCGTGCTGCTGGGGCACGCGTCGGCGGTTCTTGCCGCGTCAATCTTTCATTTTGGTGACTTCACCATCCCCCAGGCCAAGGCCCATATGGCCGCCGTCGGCATTCCGATGAGGATGACATGACAGCTTTGACCCGCCTTGCCGCCACGATTGCTGCCCGCAAAGGCGCTGACCCCGACTCGTCATGGACTGCGAAACTGCTGGCCTCCGGCCCTGAAAAATGCGCCGAAAAGTTTGGCGAAGAGGCGGTTGAGGCGATTATTGAGGCGGTGAAAGGCGACCGCGCGCGGCTGATCGCCGAGGCGGGCGACGTGGTTTATCATTTGCTGGTGATGCTGGCTGCGCGCGATATCACGCTGGTGGATGTGATGGCGGAACTGGAGCGGCGGGAAGGTGTTTCCGGGATTGTTGAAAAATCCAATCGTGGATGAACCGAAAGGATTTTTTGAAAATCCTTTCCAAAAATCTTCAAAAGATTTTTGCCTTACAGCCCCAGTCGCGGTATTTCTATCGCAGGGCAGCGGTTCATCACAACCTGTAACCCGGCCTTGCGCGCCACCTCTGCAGCAACGTCATTGATCACACCCAGCTGCATCCAGACCACGCCTGCGCCGATGGCAATCGCTTCATCCACCACCGGCCCCACCTCTTCTGACCGCCGGAATATATCAACCATATCAACGGGGTCTGATATATCAGACAACGAAGCCCGCACCGGCTCGCCCAGCTCGCTGTCGATGCCCACCTGCCCCGGATTAACCGGAATAACGCGGTAGCCTTGCTTGCGCAAAAACCGCGCCACGCCGTTGCTGGGCCGATCTGCTTTGGGCGACCATCCCACCACCGCTATGGTCTTTACGGTTGTCAAAATTGCGCGCAACTGGTCGTCGGTATCAGGCATATTCATCCCCAGAAAAAAGCGCCCAAGCCTAAGGCCGGGGCGCTAAGGTGTGGAACGAGGGACAGTGAACTGAAGATACAGGTGTTCCGAACCCGTACCTCCGATGTTATAGGTAGGAAGCTTAACTTCGCGTTAAAGACAGCGTCGCGCATTTGTGATCACCTTTTAAAGGGCAGCGCCGCAGTCACCGGATCGACGCGGCATAAAGCCCGACTGCCGCCGCGTTTGACACGTTCAGACTGCCGAACGCCCCGGTAAACGGGATGCGCGCGATCATATCGCAGGTTTCCCGTGTTTTGTCGCGCAGCCCCGGCCCTTCGGCCCCCAGCACCAGTGCCACCGCGCGTTTGCCGACCTGTGCCATCGCCTCGGGCAGATCAATCGTGCCATCGCCGTCCAGACCAATCAGCACATAGCCCATGGTTTTCAGCTCTGCCATCGCATCGGCCAGATTGGTGACCTTCAGATAGGGTTGCCGCTCCAGCGCGCCACTGGCAGTTTTCGCCAAAGCCCCGGTTTCTGGTGCAGAATGATGGCGCGGCGCAATCACGGCCCGCGCGCCAAACACTTCGGCGGACCGCAGCACAGCGCCCACATTATGCGGGTCGGTGACGCGGTCCAGCACCACGATCAAGGCGTTGCCCTGCCCCGAAATGGCAACATCGGCCAGCCGCCCCCAGTTCAGCACCCGCACTTCCATCGCGGCCCCCTGATGCACTGATCCTTCGTCAATCGGCACATCAAACCGGCGCGGATCAACGATTTGCGGTTCAATTCCGGCGACCGCCACGGCCTCTTCCAGCTTGTCCAGCGCGTTCTTCGTCACAACCAACTGCAGCTTTTCGCGCGTCGGGTTCATCAGTGCATCGCGCACCGCGTGCAAACCAAACAGCCAGACGGTTTCGCGCGCATCGGCCCGGCGGTTGCGTTCTTTGTCCACCACCCAGGTTGGTTTTTTGTCGCCCGACATCGCCGCACCTCTTGCCTTTTGCGCCCCGACCATGGCGTCACATCGCAGCCCAAAGCAAGCCGAAATCCAAACCCCGCCCCCTGCGCATTTCGCCTTGACGCCCCCCACCCCCTTCGCTAATCACCGCCACCAGTGGGCGACGTGCTGCAAGGTGCGGCAGGAGACTGTAACTCTCCCGAGGCGACTCGTGCCTGGTTCGATTCCAGGGTCGCCCACCATCTTCCCACAGCGCATGAGGAAGACGATGAAATCTTTTACTTTCAGCCACGCCATCACCCGCCGCCCTGCTGCCAGCATTATCGCGGGCCTGCGTGCGGTTGATATCGGCGCGCCTGACTTGGGGCTGATGCAGGCGCATCATGCGGACTATGTCGCTGCGTTGCGATCAACGGGGGCGGTTGTGCTGGAACTGCCCGCGTCAGACGCGTTTCCGGATTCGGTGTTTGTCGAAGACACGGCCCTGTGCCTGCCCGAAGGCGCTGTCGTGATGCGCCCCGGTGCCCCCAGCCGTTTGGGTGAGGCTGCGGAAATGGCCCCGCATCTGGCAGCCCTTTATGACAAGGTGGTACAGATCACCGGGGCAGACAGCTATATCGAAGGCGGCGATATTCTGGTGACCGAAACCGAGGTTCTGGTGGGACGGTCTGCACGCACCAATGCGGCGGGAATTGCCGAACTGACCCGGTTGGTTGCCCCGTGGGGGCATAAGGTGCGCGAAGTGTTCACCCCGCCGGGCGTTTTGCATTTCAAGACCGACTGCTCGTTGCTGGACGCGCAAACCATCCTGTCCACCAAACGCCTCGCGGCGTCGGGGTGTTTTGACGGCTACCGGGTGATCCACACGGCGGATGACGAAGAGGCCTGCGCCAATGCAATCCGGTTCAACGATATCGTGCTGATGCCATCGGGGTTTCCGAACACCCGCGACACACTGGTGGCAGCCGGATATGACGTGCGTGACATCGGCAATTCCGAATGCGCCAAGCTGGATGGCGGCATGTCCTGCCTGTCTTTGCGTTTCAACCCAACGGTTTAGGGCGTCATAACCGCCTTACGCTGGTATTCGGCGGTGGTTTCGCTGTCATCGTCAAACACGACCAGCACCGACACCGTTTGTACCGATCCCAGATCAAGCGTGACATAAGGCAACTCACCGTTTTCCATCATCAGCGCATTGGGCTGGGCGGTGCCGTCATGGCACGGCTCCATCGCGAAGACCGTCTCGACAGGCGCTCCGTTCACCCCATAGCGGATTTCGGACACTCCACAGCGCCATGCCAGCAGATTGGTGAAATAAAGCAGATCGTTGCCGTCAAATTCGCGCACCGCGATCCATTGCGGTTTTGTTGCCTCAAGGATCGGCTTCACCTCGGCCGCTGTGGTGTAGTCTTGCGCCAGTGCTGCGGTGCCACTTACCGCCATCACCGCAACAGAAATGCAAATACGCAGCATGTTGACCTCTTTTCATTTTGCGGCCCATTGATCTGGCCTATAGGTGTTCAGGCAAACACCGATCAAAGACCCAATGGAACCAGCATGGCCGAAACCGCTGCCACAACGCAAGTCTTCAACATTTTGGCGGTGGTGCAATCAGGGCGGCTGCAATATGAGGCGCTGTTGCTGGCGGCATCGTTGCGGGCCAGCAATCCGGGGTTTGCGGGCACGCTTTATCTGGCCGAACCACAGCCGGGGCCACTTTGGCCGCGCGACCCGCGGGTGACGGATGCGGGCGTGCGCGAGGTGCTGCAAGGTCTGGGCGCCGTGTTTTTACCGTTCCGCTCCGGCGTGTTTGGCCACAGTTATCCGCATGGCAATAAGATAGAGGCGCTTGCCGCCCTGCCCGACGCGCCGTTCCTGTTTCTGGACACCGACACCCTGATCACCGGGCCGCTGGACAGCATTGCGTTTGATTTTAATCGCCCCTCGGCGTCAATGCGGCGCGAAGGGACCTGGCCCATGCCAGAGCTTTATGGCCCCGGCTACGGCGATATCTGGGCATCCTTGTATGATCGCTTTGGGCTGGACATGGCACCGACGCTGGATTTGGAGCAGCCCGAAAACTATTGGCGGCGGTTCATGTATTTCAACGCGGGCTGGTTTTTTCATGCCAGCCCCAAGGCGTTTGGCGCGCGGTTTCTGGCCTATGCGCAAGACATCCGCGACAATCGGCCCGAGGCGCTGATCTGTCAGGACATCTATCCATGGCTGGATCAGATCGCCCTGCCCTTGGTGATCCAATCCTTTGGCGGTGGGCGTCCGGGGCCTGCACTGACCGGGTTGGATGGCGATATGACTTGTCACTACCGCACGCTGCCGCTGCTCTACGCACGCGAATCCGACCGGGTGGTTGAGGTGCTGGAAGAGGTGGCCGGGCAACAAGACTTGCGGCGGTTGCTGCGCGAGTATGAGCCGGTGAAGCTGATGGTCTATCAAAACCGGGGCCGGAAAATCCGGGCGTTGTTTGACAGGGCCGATTTGCCAAGGCGTGAACAGGCGATCCGGGCGGTGATCAAGCGCGAAGGGTTGTGGTTAAGGGAGGGAGTGGGAAGAGGCAGGTGCTTTGTGGCAAAGCTCAACCAACTATTTTTGCCCCTTGGGACCGCCCCTGACAGCTTTGCGGTGCAAAGCTGGGCGGTCCCTTGCCCAAAGGCGCAAGCCGTCGGGCAAGGGCGGTGGGGCCAGGATCGGTGGTTGGAAATCCGGCAAGAAAGGTCGCCCCACCTACATCCGCAAAACCGGGATCAAAGACAGCACCAATAACCCCGCCATCGTCCAGTTGAACGCGCGCAGACGGGCAGGATCGGTCAGCCAGCCACGCAATGCCTCGCCCGCCGCTGCCCAAACCGCCACCGACGGCAGATTGACCGAGGCAAAGACAGCCGCAACAATGGCCACCGATGCTATGCGGCCATCGCCCGCATAGGCCGAGATCGCCCCCAACGCCATCGCCCAGGCCTTGGGATTTACCCATTGAAACGCCGCCGCCTGAAAAAAGTTGAACGGCCTGGCAGCAGCCTTTCCCTGCCCCGGTGCGGCAGAATTGGCGATTTTCCACGCCAGCCACAGCATATATGCAACCGATGCCACCTTTAGCACGGCCATCGCAGGCGGCCAGGCCTGCATCACCCCCGCCAGCCCAATCCCCACCAAAAACACCATCAGCGAATGGCCGATACTGATCCCCAGCATATGCGGAACAGTGCGCGCAAAGCCAAAGTTCACCCCCGAGGCCAGCAGCATCATGTTGTTCGGCCCCGGTGTAACCGAGGTGACGAAGGCAAAGCCCAGAAGGGCAAGAACAAGATCATAGGTCATGGCGCAATAATTTCTGCGAATAGGGGGTGATGGATTCCAATTTCATCAAAATTAGAAGATATTTCGCAATATATGAAGAAAATTGATGAAATAAACGCCCGAATATTGCGTGAGCTGACGCGCGATGGCCGCCTGTCAAACCTTGATCTGGCGGATCGCGTCGGTCTGTCGCCGTCGGCCTGTCTGCGCCGGGTGCAAGAGTTGGAACGCACAGGCGTGATCAAGGGCTATCGCGCCGTGCTGGACAGCGGCAAAATGGGCGTGGGGTTCGTGGCCTATGTCACAGTGGCGCTGACCAGCCATACCAAAGCCAGCCAAGAGGCGTTTGAACGCGGCGTGGCGTGGGCCGCCGAAGTGCGCGAGTGCCACAACATCACCGGCACGGTGGAATATCTGCTGCGCGTCGAGGCCGCCGATCTGGCCGCCTATAAACACTGGCACACCGATATTCTGGGCGTGCTGCCGCAGGTGCAATCCATCACCACTTTCGTAGTGATGGGCAGCCCCAAGGATGATCGGGCCTAGGGTTGGGCGGGTCTTGACGGACCAAGTGCAACTCGTTCCAGGAAGAGGTGCAATGGGTTGCCTGTCGGTTTTCCATATCAAGATTGCCGGGGACTGCCGCGGTAAGCGCAGCCGCGCGTTTCTTGGCAGGCTTGGCAGAAAACTCTGCAGCCGACCTACAAAGATCGGAAACCACCAAGGCCTCCCCGAAAACCTTAAGTAGTATTGACGGGCAAATAAAGCACCTTTAGCGTGTATACCTCAGGCTGCGGTGGGAAAACGGGCAGGGTGGCGCAGGTGTGACCGGCCCAAGGTTCACCACCGAAACCCTAACCAGTTGCTCCACTATCGTCCGCCGGTACCTTTGTTGTTCTTCTGGAAAAAACTGATCTAGGATAGGAATTCGGGTTTAGGAACTTGCTACTTGTCGGATGCTCGGGTGCTGTCTTTGGAGATATCGCTATCATGAGGATTTTCTGGCAGCCGCCGATATGACTGCGGCAATGACATGTCCCGCCCAGACAATTCTCAATTTCCGACCGCCACGGCCCAAAGCCGGTATAAAACCAGCCGACATTTCACTGGATGGGCCGCCATTGGTGCGTCCCTCGCTGCGGCATGTATTGCGTGAGGCAACCCAAGAGATTCACCAACGGCTGCACCGGCACGCTGGTTTCGCGGCGGTTGCGGCGGGTGACATTGACCTGCTCCGCTACCGACATCTTCTTTCGCGGTTGTACGGTTTTCACCGGGGCATCGAGCACAGGCTGGCGCTGGGTGCTGCGCAAAGTGCCGCACTTGCCGAGGATCTCGTCACGCTGGGCATAGATCGCAAAACCATTGAACGGCTGCCGCGTTGCACGGCGCTGCCGGTAATGGACACCCAAGCCAAACGGCTTGGCGCGCTTTATGTCATTGAGGGGGCAGCGCTGGGCGGTCGTGTGCTGGCACGCGGTCTTGATCGGCTGCTTGGCACGCCGGGGGTGGCCGGACGGCAATTCTTTGCCGGCCAAGGCAGTCAGACCGGGGCCAAATGGCAGGCGTTTCTGGCGGAACTTGAACGGTGCTGCGATGATGACAGCGAGGTGGCCGATGCAGTTACCGCCGCACAGGATATGTTCGCGGCGTTTGAGATCTGGCTGAACGGATGGGACATGGTATCGGATGAGTAACAAACATACAGACGCAACCCCAGTCGACCTGACCAATTGCGACCGCGAGCAAATCCATATTCCCGGTGCAATCCTGCCGCACGGGGTGCTGCTGGCCCTTGATGCCGACAGCTTCAACATCCTTCAGGTCGCGGGCGACGCGGCCGGTCTGTTCGGTGTGGATATCGATAAAATTCTTGGTCATCCGCTCGACGATCTTCTGCGGCCAGACCAGATTGCCCGTTTGCGCGCGCTTTCTGGGCGCAACGAACTGAGCAAACCGCGCCATCTGCTTGATCCGGCAATGCGGGCCATGCCCGGACGTCCGGTTGATGCCAGCATCTACCACGTCGCAGACACATTGGTGCTGGAATTCGAAGATGCCGATCCCACCGATCCGCACGCGCTTGATCCTCTGGCCTGCGTTCAGGACATGCTGGACGGCCTTGACCGGCCACCGAACCTGCAAGCCTTTTGCCAAGCTGCGGCTGAACGGGTTCGCGCCGTCGCGGGGTATGACCGGGTTATGGTTTACCGCTTTCAGCCTGATGACAGCGGCTGGGTCTTTGCCGAAGCACGCGCCCAGAAATGTGCGCCGTTTCTTGACCTGCATTACCCCGCGTCCGACATCCCCAAACAAGCCCGTGCGCTGTATTTGAAAAGCTGGCTGCGGCTGATTACGCAAGTCGATTATGAACCGGCTTTGTTGGTGCCGCCGCTGGATCCGCGCACTGGCATGCCCCTTGACATGAGCCACGCCACATTGCGCGATGTCTCGCCCATACACCGTGAATATTTGCGCAACATGGGTGTCGGGGCGTCAATGTCGATTTCAATCATCGTCGAGGGCAAATTGTGGGGCCTGATCGCCTGCCATCACTATGCGCCCAAAAAGCTGCCCCGCCACCTGCGCGCTATATGCGAGTTGTTTGGGGCGATGTTCTCGCTTCAACTTGAGGCCCGCGACCGGGCCGAACATTTTGAGGCACGGCTGGCCAGCCGCAAGCTGCTGCAGGCCATCATGCGCGATCTGGCATCGGGGGATGACTATGGGGACAGTCTGATGGCGCAGGCAACAGAGCTGCGCAATTACATCGACGCGGTAGGACTGGCGCTGCAGACAAGTGGCAAAGGCGGCGTTTCAATCCGCGTCAACAACGGCATCAAATCCAGTGGCGAGACGCCAAACGACGCGCAGATTGCGGCACTGACAGACTGGCTGACCACACATATGGATGACGGCAACGGTGTCTTCGCGACCGACCGGCTGGGGGAACTGTGGCCACCCGCCGCCGCGTTCGCGGATGTAGGATCGGGGCTGATTGCGTTGTCGATCTCGGTAGAGCCGCGCGATTTTATGCTTTGGTTTCGCCCCGAAGCCATAAAGACGGTCAGTTGGGCGGGCGATCCGGCCAAACCGGTCGTCGCAGGGCCAAATGGGGATCGCCTGACGCCACGGAAATCATTTGAGGCGTGGTCCGAAGAGGTGCGCGGGCGTTCGACGCCGTGGCGGGCGTCGGATATCGAGGCGGCGCTGGATTTGCGGGTGTCCTTACTCGATATCGTGTTGCGCAGAATCGACGCCGCCGCGCGCGCGCGGTTCCAGGCTTATGAGCAGGAACAACTGCTGATGGGCGAGTTGGATCACCGCGTTAAGAACACGCTTGCCAACATTCAGGCGCTTGTTGCGCACACCAGTCGCAGCGCCGAGTCGCTGACCGACTTTACCACCGGGCTGGAGCGTCGGATCCGGTCGATGTCGAAAGCGCACAGCTTGCTGACAGAAAGCCGGTGGGCGGGCGCATCAGTCGCGGATTTGATCGGTCAGGAACTGGAACAGTACCGCGATGGTGGCGCGATCTCGATCATCGGTCCCAACGCGGTTCTGACATCAAAAGCGGCGCTTGCACTGTCTTTGGCGATCCACGAACTGGCGACCAACGCTGCCAAATACGGCTCGCTTTCGATTGCAGGCGGTCAGATCAAGGTCATCTGGCAGACCAATGATGATGCCGGATTGACGTTGACATGGCACGAAACTGGCGGGCCGCCTGTCATTCCACCCCTGCGCCGCGGCTTTGGCTCTACCTTGATCGAGCGGGCGCTAGCAATCGAGACGGGCGGGCAAACGTCGCTGCGCTTTGATCGCGCGGGGGTTGTCTGCGAAGTGCGCCTGCCGGCCGGTGCGGTCATCAGCGTCGAAACAAACAACCCGCCAAATCAGCTGGATGATGCCCCGATTGTCGCACCACCGCCCAAAACCTTGCCCGAAATTCCGCGGCGGATCTTGGTTGTCGAGGATTCGGCAATTGTTTTGATGTCGCTCGAAATGCTGATCGACGACCTAGGCTGGAAGATCGTGGGGCCTGCAACCCGTCTGCCCACCGCGCTGGAGCTGGCACAGTCGGAAACGTTCGACGCAGCCCTGCTTGACGTCAATCTTAACGGCGAAATGTCTTGGGAGGTCGCAGAGATCCTAAGTCGGCGCGGCATCCCGTTCGCGTTCACCACAGGTTACGGCGGCACGATGATCCCAAAGCAATTCTCTGATGTCGTGGCGATCGGTAAGCCGTTCATGGATAAGGACATAGAGCGGCAACTGCGGCAGATGGTGTCGGACAGACCCTAGCCAAAGGGTGATCCTGCGGGGCGCTTTGGCAAAGCACGCCATCCGATGTCTGCGTTTCTGCCAATTGATGATCGGCTGTAAATTGCGCCCCGGGGTCTTGAAATTGGCATATTGGCATCCATATACCATCCACACAGATGGTAATTCGGCAAAAATATGAAGACGACTTCACTTCACGACCCGACCCGGCAGGGCAAGCTGCCAGAGAACGAGAAGATCACGATCAATCTTGGTTTTGTTGATTTAGGTCAGATCGAGTTGCTGGTGCAGGAGGGATTCTATTCCAATCGCACCGATTTCATCCGCACCGCCATCCGCAACCAGATAGAGCGGCATGCCGATACTGTCCGTCAGGTGGTTACACGCAAAAGCGTTGATCTGGGCGTTCGGCACATCAGCGTTGAAGAGTTGAAAGCGGCAGAAACTGCCGGTCAAATGCTTGATATCCGCGTCCTTGGCCTTGCCGTAATCGCGCCGGATGTAAGCGCTGATCTGGCGGTGGCGACCATATCAGCCCTGAAGGTATTGGGCGCGCTGCAAGCCAGCGAAGCCGTCAAGACCGCACTTGCGGACAGGATCAGCTGACCATCCCCATTCTCCTTTACCAGAAAGCACCAGATGACCAATCAC
Organism: Cypionkella sp.; assembly: GCA_043766915.1. Classification (GTDB taxonomy): domain Bacteria; phylum Pseudomonadota; class Alphaproteobacteria; order Rhodobacterales; family Rhodobacteraceae; genus JANNAT01. The sequence goes on along the minus strand of JAYUHO010000270.1, from coordinate 7,369 downwards.
TTTGCCACTGGCATGACAAAAGCCGCAGCACTGACCAAAGCTGGCAGGCTGACCGAGGCGACAGCAATGATCCAATCCTTGTTGGCCAATCGGGAACCGAAACCAACCGTTGCGCCTGACCGTACCCTGCCCGACCATACGGTGATCGAGGGCACATTTACGCGGGTGAACGACAGCGGCGCGGCAGATGTGGCGACAGCCCCCCCTGCCCCGCACGCAGCCCCTCCCAGCCATCGAACGTCGCTGCGCGAGACACTGCGCAAGATTGCGGCGGGTGGCATGCCAGTCCAGACCCCGTTCGCTAAAAAGATGCCCCCCCTGCCCGCAGGGGCCAGGTTCATCACCCTGACGCACAGCGACGGGCACGCGCGGCGTGACTTCAAACTTTACATCCCGGCGATGCAGCCCTCGGCGTCAATGCCACTGATCGTCATGCTGCATGGCTGCACCCAGTCGCCTGATGATTTCGCGGCCGGAACCGGCATGAATGCGCTTGCCGAACGGCTTGGCATGCTGGTCGCCTACCCCGCGCAGCCAACGGGGGCCAATGCCAACAAGTGCTGGAACTGGTTCAAACCAGAAGATCAGGCACGCGACCGCGGAGAGCCTGCGCTGATTGCTGGCCTGACGCGCGATGTCCTGCGTGATTATCCGGTTGATCCGGCGCGGATTTATATCGCCGGGCTATCTGCGGGTGGGGCTGCGGCTGCAATCGTGGCGGCGGCATATCCCGATCTGTTCAGCGCCGCAGGCGTCCATTCCGGCCTGCCAGTGGGGGCCGCAAGCGATATCCCCCAGGCCTTTTCGGCCATGCGGACGGGTGCAAAAGGCAAAGCGCTGGCAAACGCGGTTCCGACAATCGTGATCCATGGCTTGGCAGATGGCACAGTGCATCCCAGCAATGGCACCGCCGTCGTCACGCAGACAGTGCAGGCGTTTGACGGGCTGACCGCGTCGGTGCGCAACGGTGTGTCCGCGGGCGGCAGATCGTTTCGCCAGACCAGCTTTGACAGCGGCGATGGCCGGTCAATGTGCGAGCATTGGGAAATTGAGGGGGCGGGGCACGCATGGGCGGGCGGCAAACCAGAGGGCAGCTTTACCGACCCAAGCGGCCCGGCAGCATCAGAAGAGATGCTGCGATTTTTCCTGCAGCATGAACGGGGGTAACGGCGACCTTCCGACGCCAATTCATCAACCCAGATCAAAAAAGCACAGGCGCAGGGCGGTGCATAAACTTAGCTGCCCTGCACCCGGGCTTTCAGTTTCGGGCTGCCTGCCAATCTGTTTCACAACCCCTTGTTCTTCATTAATTTTCTTAAGAACCATCGAATAACGATCCGCCGGCGGGGGCTGTAGTTTCGTCTGTTTTGCCGCCATCACCGCAGGGGGTTTGGCCAGGCGAAGGACCGCCACCTGATCGGGAATTGGAGACGAAACGACGCCGTTCCGCAAGGTCATTCGTTGCGAAAACTGGAACCATCACCAACCTTAGGCGTTCTGTCTAAGCAACTTCACTGCTGATGAACCAAGGAGATCCCGCAATGGACCACACAACACACACTTCCCTTGATGCTGCTGAAATCAACGAAGCAAACGTTCTGGACGCCGTTCTTTATGGCCCGGACGATGAGAAAATCGGAACCGTGGCGCATATTCACAGCAGGGACGCGGTCACGCAGGTTATCATCGATGTCGGCGGTTTTCTGGGCATTGGATCAAAGCCCGTTGCGATGAATGCCAATCAACTGCATTTCATGCGCGATGACGACGGCGTGGTTCACGCGACCACCACGTGGACCAAAGATCAAATCAAAGATCTGCCCGAACATCACCACTGACCGGATGGCAAGATACCATCCTTGTCGCGCAGAGCGGGCGCGTGGAGCATGTTACGCGCCCGCCCTGCCCGATGATTTCAGCTGAGTAACGGTAAGCGGTGCAAAGGGTCGGATGATGAAAAAAGTGATACTCGTCAACATGGCGGTCATTTTAGCGGTCGGGTCCGGCGTGCTGATCAGTTCTTATGAAAAAGCGACCGTGCCGGTTGATGCGGGGTATGGCGCAAAGCCCGCCCTGCCGGACCCAAATCCGGGCTTGATCCCAACGGTCAACATTGCGCCCGCGACAGGTTGGCCAAGCGGCGTTGTCCCGCTTGCGGCGAACGGGTTTGTCGTCACCGAATTTGCCGGCGGATTTGATCATCCCCGCTGGTTGTATGTGCTTCCCAATGGCGATGTACTGGTGGCCGAAAGCAATGCGCCACCGAAAGGTGCCGGCACTTTCAGCGTGAAACGTTGGGTCATGGGTCTTGTCATGGCGCGGGCCGGAGCTGGCGTTCCAAGTGCCGACCGCATCACCCTGATCCGCGACGCCGATGGGGACGGGATCGCCGAAACCAAGGTTCCGTTTTTAGAAAATCTGCACTCGCCCTTTGGGATGACGATGATCGGACGCACCCTCTATGTGGCCAATACCGACGCCATTCTGGCGTTCCCTTATAACGAAGGTGCAACATCCATCACGGCGCAGGGTGAAAAGATTGTTGATCTGCCAGCGGGCGCCATCAACCACCACTGGACAAAAGACGTGATCGCCAGCCCCGATGGTACGAAACTTTATGCTACGGTCGGATCGAACAGCAATGTCGGCGAGAACGGCATGGCCGCCGAGACAAACCGGGCCGCCGTGCTTGAGATTGATCTTTCAACACGCACGACCCGCATCTTTGCGTCGGGTCTGCGCAACCCGAATGGGCTGTCATGGGAGCCGGAACGTGGCGCGCTTTGGGTGGCGGTGAATGAGCGGGACGAGATCGGCAGTGATCTTGTGCCTGATTACATGACCTCGGTACGCGATGGCGGGTTTTATGGCTGGCCTTACAGTTATTACGGACAAACGGTCGATGTGCGCGCAACGCCAGCACGCCCCGATCTGGTGGCGAACGCCATCGTGCCGGATTACGCGCTTGGAGCGCATACCGGGTCATTGGGGCTGACCTTTAACACAGGCACTTTGTTTGCGGCGCAGTACCGCAACGGTGCCTTTGTCGGCCAGCACGGTTCGTGGAACCGCAGGCCGCAATCTGGCTATAAGGTTATCTTCGTGCCCTTCCAAGGCGGGATGCCAACCGGCGCGCCACGCGACATCCTGACGGGTTTTGTCAACGCAGAAGGCGAGGCCATGGGCAGGCCGGTTGGCGTGACCTTTGACCGCAAGGGGGCGTTGCTGGTGGCGGATGACGTCGGCAACAAGGTGTGGCGGGTGATCCCGGACGGCTTAGGACAACCTGCGGTCACGCCATAGATCGGTTCAGGTCCATCTGGAGCAAGAATACGCCGCCGGTTGCGTCGCCACGAGGCGATTTCCGATATCCCTGATATCGACACCGCCTGAACCGCATCACGCGTCGGCCGTTGCCCGATGCTGAACATATTCCGCCGCGAAAACAACGCCCTGCGCCTACGCCCCTTAAACTGCGGGAACGTCTTTCGCCCGCAAGAGTTGTTGACCTGCGTATGGTCGCATCACGGTTTGTGGCCCCCTGCATAGCAAAAGGACAGCCAATGCCAACGCCATCCCAATCGCCTGACATCCGCGACCTTACTTCGTCCCTTGGTGACGGAGGAGAGATACACCAGCACGCAGTCAAGGGTGCCGAGCGCCTGACAACCGCGCAGGGTGTTGTTATTGCAGACAATCAGAATTCACTGCGGGCGGGTGCGCCGGGGCCGACGCTGCTGGAAGATTTTGCACTGCGCGAGAAGATTTTTCACTTTGACCATGAACGTATCCCTGAACGGGTGGTTCACGCGCGGGGGTACGGGGCGCATGGAACGTTCACATGTACCAAAGAGATGGGCGCAGTAACCCGTGCCGCGCCATTCGCCAAAATCGGGAAAAAGACCGAGATTTTCGTGCGGTTCTCAACCGTGGCGGGCAGCAAAGGCTCGCCCGATCTTGCCCGCGATATCCGGGGCTTTGCGGTTAAGTTCTACACCGATCAGGGCAACTGGGATCTGGTCGGCAACAACGCTCCGGTCTTCTTCATCCAGGACGCGATCAAGTTTCCAGACCTGATCCATGCCGTGAAACCCACCCCCGACCGCGACTTCCCGCAGGCCGCATCGGCGCATGACAATTTCTGGGACTTCATCTCGCTGACGCCCGAAGCCATGCACACGATCATGTGGGCGATGTCAGACCGGGCGATCCCGCGATCCTTCACCACGATGGAGGGGTTCGGCGTTCACACTTTCCGTTTCGTGACGGCCGACGGCGTGTCAACCTTCGTCAAATTTCACTGGAAGCCACGCATGGGGCTGCAATCCGTGGTCTGGGATGAAGCGGTCAAAAGCAACGGCGCAGATGCAGATCGCCACCGGCGCGATTTATGGGATGCCATCGACCGCGGCGATTACCCCGAATGGGATCTGGGCGTGCAATTGTTCGATCAGGCCTTTGCCGACGGCTTTGCGTTTGATGTGCTGGACCCGACCAAACTGATTCCCGAAGAGGATTGCGCTGTGCAGATCATCGGGACAATGAAACTTGATCGGGCGGTGGAGAATTTCTTTGCCGAAACCGAGCAGGTGGCATTCTGCACTGGCAATGTGATCCCCGGCATCGACTTTACTGATGATCCGCTGCTGCAGGGCCGCAATTTTTCCTATCTTGATACGCAGCTAAAGCGGCTGGGCGGGCCGAACTTTACCAAGATCCCGGTCAATGCGCCCAAAGGCTGCCCGGTCAGCAATTACCAACAAGACGGCCATATGCAGATCACCCACCGCAAGGGACGGGTGAACTATGAACCGAATGGCTGGGGGGAAGGGCCGCGCGCGCACCCGCTCGACGGCTATATCAGCTATAAAGCCCCGGTCAGCGGCGACAAGGCGCGACTGCGTCCCGAAAGCTTTGCCGACCATTACAGTCAGGCGCGGCAATTCTACGTCAGTCAAACCCCGTCAGAGCAGGCCCACATCGCGGCGGCGCTGGTGTTTGAATTGTCGAAATGTGCCGAGCCCGGCATCCGCAGCCGCATCGTGTCCCACCTGCGCCACATCGACGCCGGCCTTGCTACAGCTGTCGCTGACGGCTTGGGCATCACCAAGCTGCCCCCACCGGCACCCGCCGCGCGCCCGACACGGACGGACCTTAAACCATCAGCGGCACTCAGCATCCAGTTAAACCCGCCGGGTACGTTTAAAGGCCGCGTCATGGGCGTTATGCTAAGCGACGGCTTTGACGGATCGCTGCTGGCGGTTCTGGAAAAGGCGGTGGCCGAAGCTGGCGGATTGATCAAGATCGTTGCCCCAAAGATCGGCGGCGTATCTTGCAGCAAAAATAACCTGCATCCGGTTGATGAAAAGATCGGCAGCGCGCCGTCGGTGCTGTTTGATGCCGTGGCCATCCTGCTCGGCACGGACAGTCTGGCCACAAATCCGGCTGCGCGGGCCTTTCTGACGGATGCGCATGTGCACTGCAAATACGTTGGGTGGTCACAAGGCGCATCGCCGCTTGTCGCTGTCTGCGGTTTGGCCGGTGCGGCGGATGACGCGTTCTGCGCCTTAACCGATGCAAAATCCGTCAAGACCTTTGTCAACGCCTGCAAACACCTGCGGCACTGGCCACGAGAGGCGGTGTTTAATGCCTGAGCGGCTGGCGAACACCCCTTTGCCGATCAATAGGGATCGGTGTCTGTCGGGATTTCTGGGACTGAAATGGTGCCTGTCAGCCGGAACACGACGCCGGACGGTTCAAAATCCAACGTGGCAGAGCCGTCGAAATACGTCGCCACGACCTTTTCGATCAGCACACTGCCAAACCCGCTGCGGTCGGGCGCGCTGACCGGGGGGCCACCGGTTTCGCGCCAATCAAAGATGAAGCAGCCACCGGGCTGCACGTCCCAGATAATTTGAACATGGCCTTCGCTGGTCGACAGCGCGCCATATTTAGTGGCGTTGGTGCATAACTCGTGCAGCGCCAGTGACAGTCCAAGGCCCTGACGCCCACTGATCGTCGCAGCGGGCCCGCTGACGGAAAAGCGACCGTCGCCCGTGCGATGCGGCAGCAACGCGGCTTGCACCACCGCGTCGATCTGCATTTCACCAACAATGGACCTGGTCAGAATGTCTTGCGCATCTGACAGCGCCCGCACCCTGCCCGACAAGATCTCCCGGCCTTCTTGCAAGGATTTGGCGTGGCGCAGGGTTTGACCAATCACCGACTGCACCATACTGAATGCATTCTTCAGCCGATGCGACAACTCGTGCGTCAGATGCTCGCGTTCTTCCTCAATTCGTTTCAGATAAGAGATATCGCGCGATACTGCCAGAATACGATCGGTATTGCCAAAGCTGTCCAGCATCGGCGTCACGCGGACATCCCAATACCTCGGGTTTCCAGAGAACGTGTCCGCAAAGCCCTGGAAATTGGCCGCAACTCCGGTTTTCGCCTTCTCAAACGCGCTCATCGCGACAGCATTGCCCGGTCCGCCCCAAAATTCGGGCCAAAAGCTGCCTTCAATCTGCTGATCCGCGGGTACCTCCATCACGTGTCGGCCCCCCGCGCTCATGTAGATCAGACGCCCATCCAGATTTAGCACCTTGATGCAATCTGACGATGCGCCCAGCACGGATTGCAAAAACTGCTCGCTGGTTTGCAAAGCGGTTAGAGCAAGGGTGCGATCCGTTACATCGACACCATCGGCAAAAATGCCTGTCACCTCACCGGCGGCATTCAGCATCGGTTGATAGACAAAATCAACAAACCGATCTTCAGTCGGGCCATTTGGCATCCGCTGCAAAGCCACTTTCGCGCCGTCAATCCTGACGGCCTTGGTGCTGGCTATGACGGAATCCAGCATCGCGATGTAGGGTTGCGTCCTAAGCTCTGGCATCGCCTCAACGACCGATTTGCCGATAATGTCACGATGCCCGACAAGGCTCATATAGGCCGGATTTGCCAGTTCAAAGACATGGTCGGGGCCTTTGACAATGGCGATAAAACTTGGCGCTTCTTCGAACATTTGCCCCAACTGCCTGCGTTCATGCGCCAGATCCCGCCCAAGCATGATTTCTCTGGTCGTTTCTGTGCAGGCACAAAACATGCCCGCTATCGTGCCATCATCCAATTGCAACGGGGTATGCGAGAACGAGAAATGTGCTTCCTCGATTTTGCCATTTCGCGAAAGTTGCACTTCAAGATCATCGATAAACAGCGATTCTCCCGCATATACCTGCAGGGCCATCGATTCGACCACGGGCCTGATGTCCCACCAAACGTCGAGAAGTTTTGCGCCTTGGGCTGCGGGATGGCGATCACCACAAATCTCGGCATAGCCGTCATTGTAAATCAGATGATACTCTGG